>NZ_JBVHXT010000009.1:0-93835 GCF_055569255.1 Streptomyces sp. NPDC029296 | reverse complement strand
TCTCCCCCCTCCCCCCCCCCCCCCCCCCCACCCACCCCCCCCCCCCCCCCCCCCCCCCCCCCCCCCCCCCCGCGGCAGCAGCGCGAGCAACGGCTCCCGGACCAGCAGCCACAGGCCCGCGAGCGCCCAGGCGAGCGGCACATCGACCGTGACGACCCCGGAGAACGCGTGCGTGACCGCGCCGGTCTCCATCCCGCCCGGCAGGACATCGGCCGCGTAGTAGGGCATGTCCGGCGCGCAGGAGCCCGCGACGAGCACCACGGGCACCAGCCGGCCCCGGCCGCTCCCGTCCCGGCGGACCGCGGGCAGCACGGCCGCCGCATGGCTGAGCGTGAACGGCACCAGAAGCCTCCGGGGCGTACGACGGCACCCGCTTCGGACGCCGGGGTGCGGATCCGGCCAGTATGCGGGACGCCGTCCGAGGTCACGCGGGGCGGCGACAGATGGCCGACCGGTGAATTCCGGGCGTCAACGGGTGCCCGCTCACAGCAAGTTGCCGTAGGGTCACCTGGGTCCCCTTGCCGGGCGCACGGTGACACACGCGGCGCTCGGACCTATTCGGGGAACAGGGGCAACCAGAGCACCGGGTCGATCGTCACACCAGAGCGAGGCGGACAGCGACGGAGACGGACGCGCGGGCGTCCACGGGAGGGGTTCACTCTATGGCGGCGCATTTCGGCAGGCGGCTGCGCAAGGGGGCGGCGAGCACCGCCGTGGCCGCGGCGGCGGTCGCGGCTCTCTCCGCGTCCCAGGCTCCGGGAGTGGCCGGCGAGGACAACAGACCCACGACGGCCGGCGCCACGGCCTCCGTACCGGACGGCGGCGCCGACGGCGGCGCCAACGCCACCGGCAACTCGCCGTACTACACGGACCTCCCGCCGCTGAAGAGCCCCGCGCCCAGTCCCTCGGCGCCGGTCGGCACGCCGGTCGCCCGGGGCGACGGGGAGGCGGGCATCCCGGCGACGGTCCTGGACGCCTACAAGAAGGCCGCGGCCGAACTGCGCACCTCCAAGCCCGGCTGCAACATGCCCTGGCAACTGCTGGCCGCCATCGGCAACGTCGAGTCCGGGCATGCCCGCGGCGGGCGGGTCGACGCCGACGGGACCACGCTCCAGCGCATCCTGGGCCCGCAGCTCGACGGCAGGGGCTTCGCGAACATCCCGGACACCGACGGCGGCGCGTACGACGGCAACAGCGCCTACGACCACGCCGTCGGGCCGATGCAGTTCATCCCGTCCACCTGGGCCTGGGCCGGCCGCGACGGCAACGGCGACGGCGAGAAGGACCCGAACAACGTCTACGACGCCGCGCTCGCCGCGGGCCACTACCTGTGCCGCAACGACTGGGACCTGTCCCGCGAGGCGGACCTGCACAGCGCGGTCCTCAGCTACAACAACTCCCAGGACTACCTGAACCTGGTCCTGAACTGGATGGAGTACTACCGCGAGGGCACGCACTCCGTCCCCGACGGCACCGGCGGCGTACCGGACAACCGCAGCGACGGCGGCTCCCCGGACACGGCGTCCCCGCGGCCGACGGACCCACCGACCACCAAGCCCGCCCCGAAGCCCCACGGGCCCGGCGGCGGCCACGGGCACAAGGGCGGGAACGGCGACGGCGGCAAGGAGACGCCCGGCCCCAAGCCCACCGAGCCCGCGCCGAAGCCGCCCGTCCCGCCGACGTCCCCGGGGACGCCCACCGACCTCGTGGACCACCTGACGGGCACGGGCACGGGGAAGCTCACCGCGATGGCCGGCGACACCTTCGCCGAGCGGATCGGCGTGCGCGCCGAGACCAAGGTCGGCAAGTCCGTCGCCAAGGTCAGGGTCAGGTTCACCCTCACCGGTGAGACCGACGCCACCTTCGCCGGCGGCGAGACCGTCGCGACGGTCGCCACCGACGCCAAGGGCGTCGCGATCGCCCCGCCGCTCCAGGCCGGCGAGAAGACCGGCGACTTCAAGGTCACCGCGGCCGTCGTGGGCCGTCAGGTCAAGGGCGTCGACTACACGGCGACCGTCACCGCGCGCGCCGCCGACACCCTGGCCCGCACCAGTGACACCCCGCTGACCTGCACCGCGGGCGGTGAGTTCGCCCAGCAGGTCCAGGTGAAGGCGACGTATCACGGCGCCGTCGCGGACAAGGTCGCGGCCACCGCCACCCTGGTCGGGTCGGCCACCGACGCCACGGCGAACGACAAGGGCCCCTACTTCAAGGACGCCGCGGGCAAGCCCGTGCGCACCCTCGCCGGCCTCCAGACGGACGCCAAGGGCCTGCTCACGCTGCCCAAGCTGTACGCCGACGGCACCACCGGCACCTTCCTGCTCCGCATCACCACCACGGGCGGCGCCACGCTCACCGTGGAGTTGAAGGTCGAGGCCGCCGCCGGCATCCCGGGCATTCCCACGCCGGACCCGGCCGCCACCTCGCACAGCCCCGCCCCGGACCCGGCCGCCACCTCGCACAGCCCCGCCCCGGACCCGACCGCCTCCTCCTGAGACGCGGCGGCACGGCACCCTCCCCGCCCACCGGGGAGGGCGCCCTCGTCCGTGCGCGCGTTGCCGGGTGCCGGACCTGACGAGCCGTCAACAGCCGGGCGCCCGGCCGGGACACCGGCCGTCCGCCGGGAGGTCCCGCATGCGCGCCCCGGTCGCCGCGCCCGGTCCCGCCCGCACCCTCGTGCCGGCGCTCACCTCGTACACCCCGCAGGGCACCCTCGGCCTCGCCCCGCTGTTCCCCGCCCCCCTCCGGCCGGAGGAGGGCGCCCGGCAGCCCCGCCGCCCGGCACCCGCCCGGCCCGGGGAGCCCGCGCCGGTCAGCGCCCGAGCCGGGCGTTGGTGTGCCGGGTGGGCGCGGCGGCCGCCGGGTCCTCGGGCCACGGGTGCTTGGGGTAGCGGCCGCGCAGCTCCGCCCGTACGGCCCGGTAGCCGTCCCGCCAGAAGGAGGCGAGGTCGGCCGTGACGGCGGCGGGCCGTCCGGCGGGGGAGAGCAGGTGCACCAGCAGCGGCACGCCCGCCACGGACGGCGTCTCCCGCAGCCCGAACATCTCCTGGAGCTTCACGGCGAGCACGGGCCGCTCCGGATCCCGGTAGTCGATCCGGATCCTGGACCCGCTCGGCACCGCGATCCGCTCGGGCGCCAGCTCCTCCAGCCGGGCCGCCTCCCCGCTCGCCCAGGGCAGCAGCCGCGCGAGCGCCCGGCCGGCGTCGATCCGGGCGAGGTCGGCCCGCCGCCGGGCCCGGCCCAGCTCCGGCTCCAGCCACTCGTCCACGCGCGCGTGCAGCGCGTCGTCCGACACGTCCGGCCAGGGCTCCCCGAGGCGCGCCCGCAGGAACGCCAGCCGCTGCCGCAGCCCCCGCGCCTCCGGCGACCAGCGCAGCAGCCCGAACCCGTCCTCCCGGAGCCCGTCGAGCAGGGCGGCGCGCACGAGGGCCGGGCCGGCGTCCCTCAGGGGGCGTACGGCCAGCTCGACCGCCCCCAGCCGTTCGACGTGCCGGGCCACGACGTCCCCGCCGGCCCAGCACACCTCGTCCCGCTCGCCGAGCAGCGCCCCGGCGGCGGCCCGCGCCACGTCCTCGTCCACGGCCGCTCCGAGCCGCACGCGCGCGTGCCCCGTCCCGGTCGGCCGGTCGGCGACGGCCACGACGATCCACGGCGCACCGCGCAGCGCCGACCCCTCGGCCGGCTCCGCCCGCGTCCCGGACACCGTCAGGTACGACCCGCCGTCGAGCCTGGCGACCCGTTCGGGAAACGCCAGCGCGGCGACGATCCCGGCGAGCCGGTCGTCGCGGGTGTCCGGCCCGACCCGGACGGCCCCGTCGCGCGCGGGCGGGCGGGCGGAGCCGGCCGAGACCGCGCGCAGCCGCCGTACCTCCGCGGCCCACCGCGCGCCGTACGCGTCACCGCCGGCCCGGGCCCGCCGCAGCGCCCCCGCCAGGTCGTCGCCGTACTCCCGCGGCACCTCCTCGGACAGCAGCGCGACGACCGGGGCACCGTCCCCGCCCGTGTCCAGCAGCGCCCGCCCCAGCCGCGGGTGCACGCCCAGCCGGGCCAGCCGTACGCCGGTCTCCGTGGCCCGCCCGGCCGGTTCCACCGCCCCCACCGCCGCCAGCGCGGAGCGCGCCGCCGCCATCGCCCCGCCCGGCGGCGGATCCAGCAACGCCAGCCCGGAGGCGTCCGGATCGCCCCAGCAGGCCGCCTGGAGGGCGAACGAGGTCAGATCGGCCACCTTGATCTCGGGCGCCGGAAAAGCCGGCAGCCGGCCGTCCTCGGCCTCCGCCCAGCACCGGTACACCGCTCCCGGCGCCTCGCGCCCGGCCCGCCCCGCCCGCTGCCGCCCGGCCGCCCGCGACGCCCGCACGGTGGTCAGCCCGCTCAGCCCGCGCGCGTGATCCACCCGCGGCTCCCGGGCCAGCCCCGAGTCGACCACCACCCGCACCCCGGGCACGGTCAGCGACGACTCGGCCACGGACGTGGCCAGCACCACCCGGCGCCGCTCCCCGGCCGACAGCACCGCGTCCTGCACCGCGGCCGGCGCCCGCCCGTGCACCTGGAGCACCTCGACCCCGCCCAGGTCCCCCAGCAGCCCCGCCACCCGCGCGATCTCGCCCACGCCGGGCAGGAAGCACAGCACGTCCCCGTCCCGCTCCGACAGCGCCCGCCGCACCACCGACGCCACGTGCGCCAGCTGCGCCGGATCCACCCGCATCCCGTGCGGCGGCCGCACCGGACGCGCCGGCGGGGCCCACACCACCTCCACCGGATGCGCCACACCCGCCGCCTCGACCACCGGCGCCCCGCCGAGCAGCCGCGCCCACCCCTCGGCGTCCGTGGTCGCGGACGCGGCCACCAGCCGCAGCTCCGGCCGCAGCGCCTGCCGCACGTCCCACAGGAACGCGGCCACCGTGTCCGCGTCCAGATGCCGCTCATGACACTCGTCCAGCACGACGACGTCCACCCCGGCCAGCTCCTGGTCCCGCTGGAGCCGCTGGAGCAGGACACCGGTCGTCACGACCTCCACGCGCGTGTGCCGCCCCACGGCCCGCTCGCCGCGCACCGTGAAGCCGACGCTCTCGCCGGGCCGCTCGCCCAGCAGCCACGCCATCCGGCGGGCCGCCGCCCGCGCCGCGATCCGCCGCGGCTCGGCCACCACGACCCGCCGCGCCGGACCGTCCCCGACCAGCCCCGCGAGCACGAGCGGCACCAGCGTCGTCTTGCCGGCGCCGGGCGGCGCCACGAGGACGGCGGTCCCCGCGCCCTCCAGGGCGTCGGTCAGGGCGGGCAGGGCGGAGCGCACGGGCAGCGCGTCCAGAGCGTCGTAACGGATCACGCCCCCAGTGTCGTACGACCGGAGACCAAGGCCGTACGACGGGGAGAGGGGGCCGTACGACGGGAAAACGGGCCCTCGTGCGCGCGAGCGTCCGCTCCGGCCCCGGCCGGACCGCGGACGGTTTTCGGACGGTTTCAGTCCCGATCGCACACGAAGATCGCCGTACCCGGGATCAGGTTCCCGCGCAGCGGCGACCAGCCGCCCCACTCCGCGGTGTTCCAGGCCGGCCACTCCGGCTCCACCAGGTCCACCAGCCGGAAGCCGGACGCCGTGATGTCCCGCACCCGGTCGCCGAGCGTCCTGTGGTGCTCCACGTACACCGCGTGACCCCGCTCGTCCTGCTCCACGTAGGGCGTGCGGTCGAAGTAGGACGCCGCCACCGACAGGCCCTCCGGGCCCGGCTCGTCCGGGAACGCCCAGCGGACCGGATGCGTCACCGAGAACACGAACCGCCCGCCCGGCCGCAGCACCCGGCGCACCTCGCGCAGCACCAGCCGCGGGTCGGCCACGAACGGCAGCGCCCCGTACGCGGAGCACGCCAGGTCGAAGGAGCCGTCCGCGAAGGGCAGCGCGCCGGCGTCGGCGCAGACCAGCGGGAAGGCCCCGCCGATCCGCAGCGCGTGCTGGAGCTGGCGGTGCGAGAGGTCCAGGGCCACCGGCCGCGCGCCCTGGGCGGCCAGCCAGCGCGCGCACTGGGCCGCGCCCGCGCCGATCTCCAGGATCTCCTTGCCCTTCAGGTCCGCCGGCGGGCCCAGCAGTCCGGCCTCCGCCTCGTCCAGCCCCTCCGGGCCCCACACGAAGCGGTCGTCGCCGAGGAACGTGCCGTGCTCGCTCTGGTACTCGTCCGCGTTCCGGTCCCACCAGCCCCGGTTCGCCCGGCTGCTCTCCGTGGCGCTCGTGTCACGCCGGGTGGCTTCCGGCTCGAACCCTTCGGACCGCTCGGGGTCGTACGCTTCCGGCTCTTGGATGATCGGCTCCCTCGTCGTACTCTTCCGTCCAACCCGCCGGAGGGGTCCGCGTGGGAGGGGTCCCACGGGGTCCGTGCGGGCTGTGGAGGTATTTCTTCTGCCGGGTTTGCGGCGATCCGCCCGGGGTGTCCGCCGTCGCGCATTGACCCTGTCCGGCTGCCCCCGTATGCTACAAGTTGCGCTGCGGGCCTGCGCACCTCAGACGTAGCAGGCTGCGCTCGCATCTGTTGTATGTCCCCTCGGTTGTCGAGGCGCCATCACCAGTAATGGTGGGGCGCTTCCTTGGCTGTCCGGCTTCTGCAGAGCGAAACGGGCTCCCGGCGTAAGCAGTACCTACGACTTCAATGTCCGTACCGGAGCCCTTTCCCACATGACGAGCAGCACCGAGACCACCGCCACCACCCCGCAGGTAGCGGTCAACGACATCGGTAACGAGGAAGCATTCCTCGCAGCGATCGACGAGACGATCAAGTACTTCAACGACGGCGACATCGTCGACGGCGTCATCGTGAAGGTCGACCGGGACGAGGTCCTGCTCGACATCGGTTACAAGACCGAAGGTGTCATCCCGAGCCGCGAGCTCTCGATCAAGCACGACGTCGACCCGAACGAGGTCGTGGCCGTCGGCGACGAGATCGAGGCCCTGGTCCTCCAGAAGGAGGACAAGGAAGGCCGCCTGATCCTCTCGAAGAAGCGCGCCCAGTACGAGCGTGCCTGGGGCACCATCGAGAAGATCAAGGAAGAGGACGGCATCGTCACCGGTACCGTCATCGAGGTCGTCAAGGGTGGTCTCATCCTCGACATCGGCCTCCGTGGCTTCCTGCCGGCCTCCCTGGTCGAGATGCGCCGTGTCCGCGACCTCCAGCCGTACGTCGGCAAGGAGCTCGAGGCCAAGATCATCGAGCTGGACAAGAACCGCAACAACGTGGTCCTGTCCCGCCGTGCCTGGCTGGAGCAGACCCAGTCCGAGGTCCGCCAGACGTTCCTCACGACCCTCCAGAAGGGTCAGGTCCGCTCCGGTGTGGTCTCCTCGATCGTCAACTTCGGTGCCTTCGTGGACCTGGGTGGCGTCGACGGTCTGGTCCACGTCTCCGAGCTGTCCTGGAAGCACATCGACCACCCCTCCGAGGTCGTCGAGGTCGGCCAGGAGGTCACCGTCGAGGTCCTCGACGTCGACATGGACCGCGAGCGCGTCTCCCTGTCGCTGAAGGCGACCCAGGAAGACCCGTGGCAGCAGTTCGCCCGCACCCACCAGATCGGCCAGGTCGTGCCCGGCAAGGTCACGAAGCTGGTGCCGTTCGGTGCGTTCGTCCGCGTGGACGAGGGCATCGAGGGTCTGGTCCACATCTCCGAGCTGGCCGAGCGCCACGTGGAGATCCCGGAGCAGGTCGTCCAGGTCAACGACGAGATCTTCGTCAAGGTCATCGACATCGACCTCGAGCGTCGCCGCATCAGCCTCTCGCTGAAGCAGGCCAACGAGTCCTTCGGTGCCGACCCGTCGGCGGTCGAGTTCGACCCGACCCTGTACGGCATGGCCGCGTCCTACGACGACCAGGGCAACTACATCTACCCCGAGGGCTTCGACCCCGAGACCAACGACTGGCTCGAGGGCTACGAGAAGCAGCGCGAGGAGTGGGAGCGCCAGTACGCCGAGGCGCAGTCCCGCTTCGAGCAGCACCAGCAGCAGGTCATCAAGTCCCGCGAGGCCGACGCCGCTGCCGCGGCCGAGGGCGGCGAGGCTGCGGCTCCGGCCGCGACCGGCGGTGGCTCGTACTCCTCCGAGGGCGCCGACACCTCCGGTGCGCTGGCCTCGGACGAGGCGCTGGCCGCGCTGCGCGAGAAGCTGGCCGGCGGCCAGAGCTGATCGCTGCCGCTGAGGCTTAGCCGATAGTCGCCACTGAGGGGCCGTACCTTTCGAGGTGCGGTCCCTCAGGGTTTTCCGCCCCTCAGGGCGTCACCGGGACGTTGGTCAGGCCCTTGCCGCCCGTGACCGTGTTGGTGCTGGAGACCGTGGTCACGCAGGCGGCGCCGTAGTTGGTGACGTCGATCGCCAGGCGGGTCGCACCGGTCGCGCCCGTAAGTGTCGACTTGTTTCCTTTGAAGACCGTGCCGCAGCCCCAGCCGGGCTGCTGGGTGTGGGTCTGGTAGCCGTCATTGGTGGTGGCGGTGCCGGTGTTGTCCTGGACGAGCACGTCGTTGCCCTTCACGTCGACCCACGAGTCGTCGTAGTTGGCGCCGGTCAGACCGCTGCCGTCGAAGGTGTTGCCGATGATCCGCGCACCGGTCGTGCCCTCCTTGATGTCGACGTTCTCACCGCCCACGTCCGGGCCGATCGTGTTGTTCAGGATCCGCACGCGGTCGCTCCGGTCGGACAGCGTGTTCGCGGTGCCCACGTACACGCCCTCGCCCATGCCCCGGCCGTCGTTCCCGGTGTCGTAGATCCTCGAGTTCTCGATCACGCCGTCCGTGCTGGAGTCGCGGAAGTGCACGCCCTCCATGTCCACTCCGTGCACCGTGACGCCGTCCACGACGACGTCCCGGGCCGCGTCGATCATGATGCCCTTCTGGCCGCCGGTCACGGTCAGGCCGCTGACCGTCCAGTAGGAGGCGCCGTCCAGGTGCAGCCCGTAGCCGCCGCCGGTGGTGAGCACGGCGTCCCGGGAGCCGGTCAGGGTGACGCGGGCGGCGGCCGTGGCCGGGACGGTCGCCTTGAAGTTGCCGGTGTACGTGCCGTCCGCCAGGTGGATCGTGTCGCCAGGCCGGGCGGCGGCGAGCGCGGCCTTCAGCTGGGCGGCGGTCGTGACCTCGACGGTCGCGGCGGTCGTGACCGCGGCGGTGGCCGAGGCCGGTCCGGTGGCGGTCAGAGCCAGACCGGCGGCGAGGGCGGTGGCGAGCAGAGAGGTGAGCGGCGTGCGTATGCGCATCAACGTGCCTTCCCGTCTTCCCATACATGAACGGCGATCGTCACTGTGAACTCGACGTCCGAGAAGGTACGGACCAGGTGACGGGTCGTCAAGACACCCCGCAAGGGATCGCCGGCGAGCGGCGCGTGGCGGGAATTCCGCTGTTCCGGAGCGCGTTGTCCACGAGGAACACGAGGAGGAGCGGTCACAGTGCTTGATCCGCAGGGTTTGTACGCATGGGAGCCGAAGGGCCTCGCCGTGGTGGACATGGCGCTCGCCCAGGAGTCGGCCGGCCTTGTCATGCTCTACCACTTCGACGGATACATCGACGCGGGCGAGACCGGCGACCAGATCGTCGACCGGTTGCTCGACTCACTGCCCCACCAGGTCGTGGCCCGGTTCGACCACGACCGGCTCGTGGACTACCGGGCCCGCAGGCCCCTGCTGACCTTCAAGCGGGACCGCTGGACCGACTACGAGACCCCGGCCATCGAGGTCCACCTCGTCCAGGACACCACCGGCGCCCCGTTCCTGCTGCTGTCCGGCCCCGAGCCGGACGTGGAGTGGGAGCGGTTCGCGGCGGCGGTGCGGCAGATCGTGGAACGGCTCGGCGTGCGCCTGTCCGTGAACTTCCACGGCATCCCCATGGGCGTCCCGCACACCCGCCCGGTGGGCCTGACCCCGCACGGCAACCGCACCGACCTCGTCCCCGGCCACCGCAGCCCCTTCGACGAGGCACAGGTGCCCGGCAGCGCCGAGTCCCTGGTCGAGTACCGCCTCATGGAGGCCGGTCACGACGTCCTGGGCGTCGCCGCGCACGTCCCGCACTACATCGCCCGCTCCCCGTACCCGGACGCCGCGCTGACCGTCCTGGAGGCCGTCACGGCCGCCACCGGGCTGGTCCTGCCCGGCGTGGCCCACGCGCTGCGCACCGACGCCCATCGCACCCAGACCGAGATCGACCGGCAGATCCGGGAGGGCGACGAGGAACTGACCGCGCTCGTCCAAGGTCTGGAGCACCAGTACGACGCGGCGGCGGGCGCCGAGACCCGGGGCAACATGCTGGCCGAGCCGGTGGACATCCCGTCGGCGGACGAGATCGGGCGGGAGTTCGAGCGGTTCCTGGCGGAGCGGGAGGGCGACACCTGAGGCGGGGGAGCGGGCGCCGCCGGCCCGCACCTGCCGTACCGGCCCCCGGGGGGAGCGTCTAGGCTTCCGCTCATGCTGACAGTGGGCCTGACCGGCGGGATCGGCGCCGGCAAGAGCGAGGTGTCGCGGCTGCTCGTGGAGCACGGGGCCGTCCTGATCGACTCGGACCGCATCGCCCGCGAGGTCGTGGCGCCCGGCACCCCCGGCCTCGCCGCCGTGGCCGACGCCTTCGGCCCGGACGTCCTGGCCGCCGACGGCAGCCTGGACCGGCCCCGGCTCGGCTCCCTCGTCTTCGCCGACCCCGAGAAGCTCGCCGTCCTCAACTCGATCGTGCACCCTCTGGTGCGCGACCGCTCCCGTCAGCTGGAGAGCGCCGTGCCCGAGGACGCCGTGGTGGTCCACGACGTGCCCCTGCTCACCGAGAACGGTCTCGCACCGCTCTACGACGTCGTGATCGTCGTGGACGCGAGCCCCGGGACCCAGCTCGACCGGCTGGTGCGGCTGCGCGGGATGACCGAGGCGGACGCACGCGCGCGCATGGCCGCGCAGGCGACACGCGAGCAGCGCCGGGAGATCGCGGACATCGTCATCGACAACGACGTGCCCCTGGACGCGCTGCGCGATCGGGTCGCCGAGGTGTGGGACGGCCTCGCCCGCCGGGCACGGCGGCGGGCCGCCGGCGCGGAATAGCCGGCCGCTTCGGGGCGTTGAACCGCTGGAGCGAGGGAAGGACTCAGCCGTGCCCGAGACCAGCGGTTCCACCGGACGTACTCCGGAAACGCACGTCATCGACTTCCGCGCCGCCGAGCAGCTGCTCAACGCGCGGGACCCGCGGGGCGCGGTGAAGCTGCTCGACGGAGTCATCGCCGCGCACCCCGAGAACACCGCGGCCCGCCTGCTGCGTGCGCGGGCCTTCTTCGCCGCCGCGCAACTGCGCCCGGCCGAACTCGAGTTCACCATCGTGCTGGAACGCGAACCGGACAACGCGTTCGCGCACTTCGCCCTGGCCCGCACCTATGAGCGCCAGAACCGCCCCGACCAGGCCAAGCGTCACTTCCGGCTGGCGGCAGCGCTGGACCCCAACCCGCAGTACCTGAAGGCGGCGCGCTTCGACGCGTGACGGGGGGCGCCGCGGCGGTCCGGCGAGCGGGGAGGGTGCCGGTGAGCGTCCGGCCGGGGGGACGGTGGCGCCCCGCTCATGGATGGCGGTGCCTGGGCGGTCGTGGGCAGGGCGGTCCGTCCTCCGGCGGCGGGTACGGCGGTATGTCGCGGCCCGGCTGGTAGTGCGGGCCCTGCCGGATGTGCCGCAGGACCACGGCCAGGTCCACGGCGCCCACCAGCCACAGCGCCGCGCACGCCGCCGCCCAGCCCGGCCGCCCGGCCAGCGCGAAGGCGGCCGTGCCGAGGGCGGCCCAGCCCAGTCCCCACACGCACAGCCAGAACCGTGCCCGCAGGGCACTGCGCGCGGTCGCCGGTTCACTGCCCGTACGCATCGGCACATCACTTCCTCCCTGCAACGTACTCTTCGCCGGCGCCGGACGGCAACGCTCCGCGGGCAGGCCCGCGAGGAGCCCCGTGCGGGCCCGCCGGCTCCCTCCCCGGCCGCTGGGCACGGAACATTGCGGGCGCCAAAGTTCCCGTCCTGGCCAAGATGCCTCGAACGAGTGAATCCGAAGAGGAGGGGAACGGGCGTGCGGGCGTGGGCCGTTGTCCGGGCATGAGGATCGAGATGCGTGAGGGTCACGAGGGCACGGGGCCGGGGACGATCACCCCGGACGGCTGCGCGGTCGAGCTGTACGCACGGCTGCCGGTGGGAGACGAGCCGGACGTCATCGCCGCCGCGGTGCCCGCCGGGGCGCACATCCTGGAGCTGGGCAGCGGGGCCGGCCGGGTCACCCACCCCCTGCTGGAACGCGGCTTCACGGTCACGGCCGTGGACGAGTCCCCCGCCATGCTGGCCCGGGTCCGCGGGGCCCGCACGATATGCGGTCCCATCGAAACCCTGGACCTGGGCGAGAGGTTCGACGTGGTGATGCTTGCGTCGTTCCTGGTGCACGCCGGGGACGAGAAGGTGCGCAGGGGCCTGCTGCGCACCTGCGCCCGGCATGTGGCGGAGGACGGCTGCGTACTCGTCCAGCGGGAGGGCGCGGACTACCACACCAACGTCCCCCGGGAGCGGGTCGATCCGAGCGGCTTCACCGTCCGGATCACCTCCGTGGAGCCGGCCGGGGACGGGGTGAACTCGGTCCACGCGGAGTATGTGTTCCCCGACGCCGTGTGGACCCAGACGTTCCTGTCCAGGCCCCTGACGAAGGAGCGGTTCGAGTCGGCGCTGGCGGAGGCGGGACTGGAGGTGGACGCCTATCTGACACCGGACGGGATGTGGGCGCGGGCGGTGCCGGCGGGGTGACGGGCAACCCGGCCCGTCGTTCGTGCCGCGGAGCGATGAGTTCGGGCCCCCTGGCCGGTCTGCCTGGTGAAAGCAATCAGAACCGCTTCCCCAGGAGACCTCCATGTCCCGCGCCACCGCCCCCGCCGGCTCCCGCTCCACGACGTCCACCGCGTCCTTCGCCCGCTCCCGTACGGGCCGTGCGCGCGGGGCCCTGGTCGCCCTGCGGGTCGTGCGAGTGCTGCTGGCCCTGTTCTTCGGCCTCGCGAGCGCCCTGCCCAAGCTCGTGGCGCACCCGACGGCCGTCGAGTCCTTCGACACGATCGGCTGGGGCGACGGGGCCATGTACACCATCGGCGCGCTCGAACTGGCCGGGGCGGTCGCGCTGTTGATCCCGGCACTGCGGTCCCTGGCGGCGATCGCCCTCGGCGCGCTCATGGTGGGAGCGTTCATCGTGCAGCTCACCGCGTTCGACGGCCGGAACGCGGCGACCCCGCTGATCCTGCTCGTCCCCCTCGCCCTGATCGCCTGGACCCACCGCTCCGACACGACGGACCTGCCGCGCCTGCTGAACCTCCGGTGACCCGACCGTGGCCGGGCTGCCACCTAGGCGCACCGGGCGACCGGGGCCGTCGGCCCGCCGGCCGTAACGGGTGGGCGGCCGTCGGCGCGCCGGTCACTGGAGGTGCTCAGTCGCCGCCGGGTCCGGTGCCGGTGCCGCGTTCCGCGCCCCGGCTCCCCGATCCGCCCCTGCCCCTGCGACCGCCCGGTCCTCCGGTACCCCTGCCTCCGCCCGTGCCCGAGCCGCCCGGGTTGCCGAAGCCGGGGGAGGGGCCGGAGCCGGCGAGGCCGGCGTAGCCGCCGGAGCTGCCGAGGGCGAGGCCGCGGAGGCGTTCGAGTTCGCGGCGGTCGCGCTTGGTGGGGCGGCCGGTGCCCCGGTCGCGGAGGCCGGCGGGGGCGACGGCCTGGCGGGGCGGAGGCGGAGGGGAGTTGTCGACGTAACACTGCACGGCCACGGGCGCCCCGACCCGCTTGCGGATCAGGCGCTTGACGATCACGACCCGTTCCCGGCCCTCGTGCCGCAGCCGCACCTCGTCGCCGACGCGCACGGAATACGCGGGCTTCACCCGCTCGCCGTTCACCTGCACATGCCCGCCCCGGCAGGCGGCGGCGCCGAGGGAGCGGGTCTTGATCAGACGGACGGCCCAGATCCAGCTGTCGATGCGGACGGTCTCGCCGCCTGCCGGCCCGGCGGCCTCGGCGGCGGCCACCGCGGCGGCGATCTTCGGGTCGAGCGGCTGTCCGGCGGGGGCGGACCCCGTCACGGCCGGCCCGCCCGTCCCCTCACCGGTCCCACGGTCCACGTTCTCGTCCGCATCCTCGGAAGCCATGCCCCGACCTTAACGCGCCGAGGGCACGGAGCCGGAGGCGTTTTCCCGGCACCCGCCCGGGCACCCGCGCACCCCGGCCCACCCCGTGCCCCCGCCCCCGACTTACGGTGACCGTATGGACAACACCAGTGCCCTCGCCCGGCTGGACGCACGTGTCGCCGGGTGCCGGGCCTGCCCCCGGCTGGTCGAGTGGCGGGAGGAGGTGGCCCGCACGAAACGGGCCGCGTTCGCCGGCTGGACGTACTGGGGGCGCCCGGTGCCCGGGTTCGGTCCCGCCGACGCCCGGCTGGCGATCATCGGGCTGGCCCCCGCCGCGCACGGCGGCAACCGCACCGGCCGGATGTTCACCGGCGACCGCTCCGGAGACGTGCTCTACCAGGCCCTGTACGACGTGGGGCTCGCCTCCCAGCCCACCTCCGTCAGCGCCGACGACGGCCTGGAGCTGTACGGAGTGCGGGTCACCGCGCCCGTGCACTGCGCCCCGCCCGCCAACAAGCCGACCCCCGGGGAGCGGGACACCTGCCGGCCCTGGCTGGTCCAGGAGCTGACGCTGCTGCGGCCGACGCTGAA
Source organism: Streptomyces sp. NPDC029296 (assembly GCF_055569255.1). Lineage (NCBI taxonomy): Bacteria > Bacillati > Actinomycetota > Actinomycetes > Kitasatosporales > Streptomycetaceae > Streptomyces > Streptomyces sp. NPDC029296. Next base: position 79,139 of record NZ_JBVHXT010000009.1, on the reverse strand, counting down.
GGCCGCCGTCGTCCTCGGCGCCTTCGGCTGGCAGGCCGCGCTGCCCGCGTTCGCACAGGCCGGCTGGACGGTGCCGCGACCCCGCCCGGCCTTCGCGCACGGCACCCGGGTCGCGCTGGACGGCCTGGACCTCTTCGGCTGCTTCCATGTCAGCCAGCGCAACACCTTCACCGGGCGGCTCACCGCCGAGATGCTGCGGGAGGTCCTGCGCACGGCGGCGGACGCGGCCCAACTGCCGTAGGGATGCGGCCCGGCCCCGCGCACCCCGCGACGCCGGACCCCGCTGGTCATCCCCTTCAGGGACGCCAGTCGTAACGGACGTCCGGTTCCCGCTCCTCGTTGCGGCTGCCGTCGGTGAAGTCCACGGCCGTGAAGCCGTGCCGTTCGTAGAAGCGGTGGGCCGGCCTGTTCGCCTGGAACGTCCACAGGGTGAGCCCGCCCGGGCTGCGCTCCTTGGCCAGGGCGACGAACCGGTCCCCGATGCCCCGCCCCCGCCAGGCGGGGTCCAGGTACAGCTGGTCCAGCGTCTCCCCGTCCAGCACCATCAGGCCGACCACACCGGTCCCGGCCGCCTCCGCCACCCAGGTCTCCCGCGCCGGCACCACGACCTCCCGGAAGTAGTACCGCACCTCGTCGTCGGTGTGCGGGCGCACGACGTCCGGCAGCGCGGCGCGGAAGGACCGCAGATAGACGTCGGCGACGGCACGGGCGTCGGCCGCCACCGCGCGGCGCAGCACCACCGGGTCCTCCGCCGGCTCCGGCACCACGGCCGTGGCCGTGATCTCCACGAGCTGGCCGGGGTACCCGAGGCAGGACACGCCGAGCAGCGTGGAGGAGTGCGGGCCCGCGCTCAGCCCCGAGGACTCCACGACCCGCCACACCGCGGACAGCGCCGCGGTGTCGCCGACCACGTACACGTCGGTCGCCACGACATGCTCCGGATCGCTGCCGACGGCCCGCAGCTGCTCGCGCAGATTGGCGAGCACCTGCCCGGCCTGGCGCACGGGATCCCCCGGGCCCACCAGCTCCCCGTCGGCGGTCAGCGGCACCGCCCCGGCGAGGAACGCGAGTTTCGTCCCGGCCTCGACGACCGAGGCGTGCGCGTAGGCGGGCGGAGGGAACAGGGCGGGGACGGTCACACGCCGGATCACGGAAGCGGCTCCTACAGGGAGGTGGGCGGCCGGGCTTCCCGATGATCCGGTCCGCCCGGTGCCGCCCGCACCCCAATTACGGGCGCCGAGGAGACCGCCGGGCGTTGCGTTCATAAAGAAAACGGCCGTCGAGACAGGTTTCACACGGGCGAAACGTGAGCGTTCCGTTCGCGAGGGGAACGCGATCTACCCTGGAACCACCTCCACCGGCCACCGTCGTCCGAAGGCCCACCCCTGCCCTCGTATGAACAGGAGCCCCGTGTCCCGGCCCGCAGTGCCCGCCGTACCCCCCTGGCTCGCCCACGCCTTCCGCGCCCAGCGCGAACCCGTTCCCTGGAGCGCGGTGTGCCGGGGCGCCCTCGCCGCCGGGCCCGCGCTGCTCGCCGGGATGCTCCTCGGCCGGACGGCCCTCGGGGTGCTCGCCGCCATCGCCGCGATGCTCGTCGGCATCAACGACCGGCCGGGCAGCCGGCGCGCCTCGGTGCGCCGGCTCGGCGTGCCCGCGCTGGCCGGAGCGGCCGGACTGCTCGTGGGGACGTACGCCGGGCACGGACTGCCCGCCGTACCGCTGACCCTGGTGCTCACCGCGCTGGGCCTGGCCGCCGGCGCGGTCAGCGCCGTCGGACCCGTGGCCTCCGCCGCCGGGACCCAGCTGCTCGTCGCCGCGGCGGTCGGCGCGGGGACGCCGGCGGCCGACCCCGGCTGGCAGGGCGCCCTCGCCTTCCTCGCCGGGGCCGGCTGGCTGCTCGTGCTGCGGCTCGTCCTGCCCACCCCCGGCTCGCTCGCCGGGGACTTCCGCTTCGACGGGGAGCGGGCCGCGGTCGCCGGCGTGTACGACGCGATCGCCGCGCTCGTCGAGGCCGCGGGCGGCGAGCACGCCACCGCCCGGCGGGCCGCGCTGACCGCCGCGCTCGACCACGCCCAGGACGCCCTCGCCGGACCCCGGCTGCGCGGGTACGCGGGCTCCGCGGCCGAACGCCGGCTGCACGCGCGGTTCGCGGCGGCGCTGCCCCTCGCCGAGGCCGCCACCGCCCTGTGCTGGGCCGGGGAGCCGGTACCGGCGCGGGCGGCGCAGGGCCCCCGGCGGCTCGCCGAGGCCGTGCGCCGCGACGGCGGCCCCGGCCCGCTGCCCGCCCCGCACCCGACCCGCGCCCGGCTCCGCGCCGGCGAGGAGGCCCCCGTGCTCCCCGCCCTGCGTGCCCTGGACGACGCCCTGCTGCGCGCCGCCGAAGCCTTCGACCGGGGCGACGGCGCCCACCGCGGGCTGCTCGGGCGGCGCCGCGGCCCTCGGCACGCGCTGCGGGCGGCGCTCGGTGCCGGCGGGCGCGAGTACGGCCTGCGCGTCGCCCTGTGCTTCGGAGCCAGCGTGGGCATCGCCCAGGCCCTGCACCACGCCCGCTGGTACGGGCAGCACGCGCACTGGTACTGGCTCCCCGCCACCGCCGTCTTCCTCGTCAAGCCCGACCTCGGTCCGCTCGCCTCACGGGTGCTGTGCCGGGCCGCCGGGACCGTGTTCGGCGCGCTGGTCTTCGCCGGCCTCGCCGCGCTGCTGCCCCGCCCGGCCGGGCTGATCGCGCTGGTGGCGGTGTGCGGTGCGCTCATACCGGTCGCCACCCGGCACTTCGCGGCGCTGACCGCCGTCGCGACCGTCCTCGTCCTCGCCCTCGTCATGGCCGGCGGCGAACCACAGGCCTCGGCCGGCCGGCTCGGCGAGACCCTGCTGGCCTGCGCGCTCGTCCTGGTCGTGGGGCACCTGCCGATGCCGGGCAAGCGGGGCGGCGGCGTACGCGACCGGCTCGCGACGGCCGGCGGCGCGGCCCACGCCTACCTGCGGCACGTCCTGGGCGGCCCCGGGGACGGGCACGCCGCCGAGCCGGGAGTACGTGCCGAGCGGTGGGCGCTGCCCGGGGAGAGCGGACAGGCGCGGTGGGCGCTGCCGGGGGAGCCCGGGGCCGAGGCCCGGCGGCGCACGCCGTGCGACGAGCCCGGGGACCGCGCCGAGCGGTGGGCGCTGCGCCGGGAGGCCTACCGGGCCCTCGCCGAGGCTCGTACCGCCATCGCGGTCGCCGGCGCCGAACTGCCCGCCCTCGCCCGGCACACCGAGGGCACGGACGCCGTCGCCGAGGCGCTGGAACGGCTGGTGGACACCACCACGGCCTGCGCCGTGCACCTCGACGACACCGGCCGGCTCACCCCCCGGCACATCCGCCGGCTGCGCGAGGCACTGGGGGAGCTGGAGCGGCTGGAGCGGCGGGGTGTACGGCCGCCGCTGCCGGCCGCCGCGTAGCCGTACCAAGCCGCCGCCGCCGTAGCCGCAGCGTGCCGTCGTAGCCGTACCGGAGGACCTCCCGGCGTCGGACGACGGGCCGTACGTTGGTCCCATGAACGACGTGGGCACCGCGGGTGGCTCGCCCGCCGATCTCGTCGTCACCGGGTGTGCCGTCCTGGTGCACGACGACGCGGAACGGATCGGATTTCGCGAGGACGCCGCGATCGTCGTCCGCGGCCGGGTGATCGACGCGGTCACCACGGCCGCCGCCGCGCGGGACGTGCCGGCCGTGACGCGGATCGAGGCGCCCGGACAGGTCGCGCTGCCCGGTCTGATCAACTGCCACACGCACGCCCCGATGGTGGCCCTGCGAGGGCTCGCCGAGGATCTGCCGACGGAGGAGTGGTTCAACGACGTCGTCTGGCCCGTCGAGACCAACCTCACCGAGCGGGACGTGGAACTGGGGGCGCGGCTCGCCTGCGCCGAGATGATCCGGGGCGGGGTGACCTGCTTCGCCGACCACTACTTCCACATGGACACGGTCGCCGACGTCGTCGCCGAGTGCGGGCTGCGCGCCCACCTCGGCCAGGTGTACTTCTCCGGCCAGGGGCCCCGGGGCCGGGAGGCGTCCCTGGAGTTCGCGCTCCGCCGGCGCGGCGCCGCCGACGGACGTATCACCACCGCTCTCGCCCCGCACGCCCCCTACACCGTCACCGATGCCGACCTCGCCGCCACCGCCGGCCTCGCCCGCGCCCACGGCCTGCCCGTCCACATCCACGCCGCCGAGAACCGCGGCCAGACCGACACCAGCCTCGCCCGGTACGGCCGCACCCCCATCGAGGTCCTGGACCGGGCCGGCCTGCTCGGCACCGACCTGCTCATCGCCCATGGCACCGGCATCCTGGAGCGGGACCTGCCGCTGCTGGAACGCACGGGCGGCCGTACGGCGGTGGCCACCGCGCCGCGCGGCTACCTGAAGTTCGCCTGGCCGACCACCACACCGGTACGGGCCCTGCGCGCGGCCGGGGTCCCCGTCGGCCTGGCCACGGACGGCGCCGCCTCCAACAACTCCCTCGACGTGTGGGAGGCCATGGCGCTGACGTCCCTGGTCCAGAAGTCCGCCGAGGGCGACCCGCGCTGGCTGACCGCCCGTCAGGCCCTGCACCACGCCACCGCGCAGAGCGCCCGCGCGGTCGGCCTCGGGGAACGGATCGGCTCCCTCGCACCCGGCCGGCGCGCCGATCTCGTCCTCGTCGATCTCACCGGCCCGCACACCCAGCCGGTCCACGACCTCGCCGCCACCCTGGTGCACAGCGCCCGCGCGGCCGATGTCCGTACGACGATCGTCGACGGCCGCGTCCTGATGCGGGACCGCGTCCTGCTCACCCTCGACGTGGCGGACGCCGTACGCGAGTTGACGGTCCGGCTGCCCGGACTGGCCGCGCGCGGCCACGGACGGCGCATCCAGGAGTACGACACCTGACCCGGACGCCCGCCGGACCGCGGCGGTCATCGGGGGCCGCCGAGACTGGCCGAAAAACTCCCCCTCCGCGGCGATGAGTTCCGTGTCCGCCGACGGTCAGCACCCCGAACGGACCGTCGGACAGGAGGGCTGGGATGTCGTTTCCGGAGATCGTCTCGCGCGAGCGGTGGCGCGCGGCGCGCGAGGAGTTGCGGCGCAAGGAGGACGCGGTCAGGCGGGCGCGCGAGGCCCTGGGCGCCGAGCGCCGGAAGCTGCCCGTGGTCGAGGTCGACCCGGAGTACGTCTTCGAGGGCGGCGACGGCAAGGCCACTCTCCTCGACCTCTTCGAGGGCCGGGCCCAGCTCGTCGTCCACCACTTCATGTTCGCGCCGGAGTGGGAGACCGGCTGCCCGTGCTGCGCGGCCTTCCTGGACCAGGTCGGCCACCTCGCCCATCTGCGCGCCCGGAACACCGCCTTCGCGGCCGTCTCCCGGGCGCCGTTCACCCGGATCCTGCCGTTCAAGGCGCGGATGGGCTGGGCGGTGCCCTGGTACTCCTCGGCGCACAGCGACTTCAACCGCGACTTCCAGGCCACCGTCGAAACGGACGGCGAGCCGGTGGAACGCCCGGGCGTCAGCTGCTTCCTGCGCGACCACGACCGGGTCTTCCACACCTACTCGCTGTACGACGACGGGCTGGACGTGCTGGGCACCACCGCGGCCCTGCTCGACCTCACCGCGCTCGGCCGCGACCCCGCGGGCAGCGACCGGCTGCGGCTGCACGACGAGTACGACTTCTGACGACCGCCGGCGGGCGTACCGGCGCCGGCACGGAGCGTGCGGTTCGTGTCACCAAGTGAACGGATCCTCACGGTCCGCGCCGAACCGGTGTCGGCAAGGTCTCAGTACGGTCACCGACCGGGGCTTTTCCCTCTCCAGGGCGTTCACTCCTTACACGTACGACGCTTTTGGAGGTGCGAGATGGTGAACGGGCGAACCGTGCTCGAACGCTTTCCCGCCGGTGGTCCGCGCGGCTCCTGGCCGGCGGAGGAGTTCGCCCACGCGCGACGGCTGGAAGGCCTGCCCGCCGAGGTCGTCATGGACCTCGCGACGGACACCTTCCTGGTGATCGTGCGCGGCGCCGGGACGATCGGGTGACGCGGCCGGGCCGGGTTACGCCGGTACCGCCCGCGACCAGTCCGGAGCCGTGCCCGTGACCCGGCACAGGGCCAGGTACAGCGGGATCGGCGGGGTGTACGGGACCGTGCCCGCCGGGCGGTGGATCAGCCGGGCGGAGTCGGTGACCAGGGCGCCCGTCGTGTAGCGGGCCGGGGACGGCCAGGGCAGGGCGTAGTCGGAGTCCGACGGCACGATCCACCACCACTGGGAGCCGTCGGTGTACACGCATCCCACCCGCGGCAGCAGGGGCACGACGAGCGGGCCGAGATGGTCGGGTACGGCCACGGCGTCACAGCCGAGCGGCGCGGTCATGCCGTCCGGCAGCGACAGCGGGTGGCCCGGTTCCGGCTCCGGGGCCGGCCGCCGGCGTCGCAGCCGGACGAGCGTGTCCAGGCCGAGGGTGTCCGGGCCGGGGGTCTTCTCCCGGCCGCCTCCGGCGCCGGATCCGGCGGCGCCCGTCACGGCCGCTCCCCGTGACATCGCTGCTCGGGCGCGCGGCGGGGGTGTTGCTCCGGCGCCGCGCGGTGCTGCCGCCCGGGCTGGACGGGGGTGCCGTCGTACCGCTCGGGGAGCGAGGGTTCGCGGTGCCGCCCCGCCCCCCGGTCCGCCGTGGCCCGCTGGTCCTCGCCGGAGTCGTCCGGGCGGCCCGGCTTGGGGCGGGCGCCCCAGCCCAGGTCGGCACGCGGGCCGGCCGGGTCCCCGGCGGCATCGGCGGTGCGGGGCAGTTCGGCCCAGACCAGCAGGCCGGGGCCGTGCTCCTGGGCGCCCCAGGCCCGGCACAGCGCGTCGACGAGAAGCAACCCCCTCCCGTGCTCCTCGTCGGGACGCTGCGGGGACGGGTGGGGCTCGCCAGGAGCACAGCCCTCGTCTCGGACAGCTATGCGCACCATGTCGTCGTGGTCGTCCAGCTCGCACACGACCCGGCTGCTCGCGGTGTGCACGATGGCGTTGGTGACCAGCTCGGACATGACCAGGGCCGCGCTGTCACAGGTGTCCGCGCAGGCCGACCAGCCGGACAGCCGGGCCCGGGTCAGACGTCTCGCCCGGGCGACGGAAGCCGGGTGGGCGGCCAGCTCGAAGCGGAACCTGCGTCCGGCGGCGCCTCCCTGGAGGGATGCCCCCTCCACCAGGCCCGAACCGGCTCGCGCGGGGATACCCCCCTCGGCCCCACGGCCGGCGGCGGCGTCTGTTCCTAAAGGCGCGGACGGAATCACGTCTGCCACTATCGCCCCGGCGTGGACACTTGGCAAGGGTCACTCTGAAAAATGCAGAGTGTTGTGGACTCTGTCAGGGAGCGTGGCACACTGCTCGCAACAGCACCTCGCGCGGCGCCAATTGAAGTCGTCGGAGATCGGGCCCGGTCTTCGAATGCACCTTCGAATGGCGCCGCAGGGCTGTCGGGAAACTTTCGGTGGAGGCTTTCGGTGGAGGTGGGAGCGTGAGCGAGCCGCGGTCCGCGCCGACGGTGGGCCAGGTGGTCCTCGGCCGGCGCCTGCAGGACCTGCGGGAACGCGCCGGGCTGAAGCGCGAGGAGGCCGCCCGGGTCCTCCACGTCGCCCCCGCCACCGTCCGCCGCATGGAGACGGCGGAGGTCGCCCTCAAAATCCCGTACCTGCAACTGCTGCTGAAGGCCTACGGCGTCCCCGACGACGAGGCCGACGTCTTCGTCCGGCTGGCCGAGGAGGCGAACCGGCCCGGCTGGTGGCAGCGGTTCCACGACATCCTGCCGGGCTGGTTCTCCATGTACGTCAGCCTGGAGGGCGCGGCCTCCCTCATCCGTTCCTACGAGCCGCACTTCGTCCCCGGCCTGCTCCAGACCGAGGACTACGCGCGCGGGGTGCTGAGGTCCGGCGCCATCGGCCAGACCAGCCCGGACGACATCGAACGCCATGTCGCCCTGCGCATGCAGCGCCAGGAGCTGCTGGCCCGGCCCGACGCCCCCCGCTTCTGGGCGGTGATGGACGAGACCGCGCTGCGCCGCCCGGTCGGCGGCCCCGAGGTCATGCGCGCACAGATCGACAAGTTGCTTGAGGCCACGGAGTTGGCCCATGTGACGCTCCAGGTCGCCCCGTTCGTCAACGGGCCGCACCCGGGGACGTACGGGCCCTTCGTGCTGTTCCGATTCGCCGTGTCCGAACTGCCGGACATGGTCTACAGCGAGTACCTGACCGGCGCCGTCTATCTGGACGCGCGCACCGAGGTGGCGACCCACCTGGAGGTCATGGACCGCATGGCGGCGCAGGCCGCCACGGCACAACGCACGAAGGAGATCCTCCGGGATCTCCGCAAGGAGCTGTGAATGGACCGCATCACGCCGCGCGGACGCGTCTACAACGGCATGCCCGCGCGGGAGTTGGGCAGCGAGGGGTGGCACAAACCCTGGAGCGGCGGCAACGGCGGGAACTGCCTGGAGGCGATGAAGCTCTCCGACGGCCGGATCGCCGTACGCCAGTCGACCGATCCGGACGGGCCCGCGCTGATCTACACCATGGACGAGATGACGGCGTTCATAGAGGGCGCCAAGGCGGGGGTGGCCGACTTCCTGCTGTCCTGAACGCACCGGCGGCCCGGCCCGGCGCCCCGCCGAAGTCCCCGGGCCCCCGGCGCGACGTGTCCGTCATGGACCCGACTTGTTCGTGGCGCGCGTCCGGCGCCCGCGGAAACGCCGCATCGGCGGAGCGGTCCCCGGGGGCGCCGAGACCGGCACCGGCGCGCCGCGTCCCGCGCGGTACGGGGCTCACCCCGGCGCAAGCACCTCGCACAACGCCTCCAGTGCCGCCCCATAGGCGTGGTCGGCCGGCGCCGCGTACCCCACCACCAGGCCGTCACCGGCCGCCGCCGTGCTGTCCGGATGCCGGAACGCGGCGAGACCGTCGAGGGCGACACCGCGCCGCGCGGCGGCCTCCACCGCCGGACCTTCCGTGCCGGGCGGCAGCCGCAGCACCGCGTGCAGCCCCGCCGCGATGCCCGTCACCTCGATGTGCGGCGCCCGCTCGGCCAGCGCGGCGACGAGCCGGTCACGCCGGCTCCGGTACCGCTGCCGCATCCGGCGCACGTGGCGGTCGTACGACCCGCCGGCCACGAAGTCCGCGAGCGCCAGCTGGTCCGGCACGCTCGCCCACCCCTCCCGCTCGCCCTTCACCGCCAGCACCGGCTCCACGTACCGCTGCGGCAGGACCATCCAGCCCAGCCGCAGCGCCGGCGACAGGCTCTTGCTGACCGACCCGATGTGGATCACCCGCTCCGGATCGAGCCCCTGGAGCGCGCCGACGGGCCGGCGGTCGTAGCGGAACTCGCCGTCGTAGTCGTCCTCCAGCACCACCGCTTCCCGCGCGCGGGCCCAGTCGATCACCGCCGCCCGGCGCTCCGGGCGCAGCGGTCCACCGGTCGGGAACTGGTGCGCGGGCGTCAGCAGCACGGCCCGCTCCCGCCCGAGCGCCGCCACCCGCGCCCCGTGCTCGTCCAGCGGCAGCGGAACGGTGCGCACACCGGCCGCCGCGAGCAGGTCCCGGTGGAAGCCCAGACCGTACGCCTCCACGCCCAGCGGACCGCGCAGCACCCCGGCCCCGGCCGATCCGCCCGGCGTCTCCCGGCCGAAGAGAAGCCGCAGCGCGTGCGCGAAACCCGAGCAGATCACGATCCGGTCCGGCTCGGCCCGCACCCCACGCGCGCGTGCCAGGTACTCCGCCAGCGCCTCCCGCAGCTCCCGGCGCCCGGCGGGATCACCCGGCCCGAACGCCTCGCTCGGCGCCGCCTGGAGGGCCCGGCGGTACGAGGCGGACCACGCCGCGCGCGGGAAGGCCGACGCGTCCGGTCTGCCCTGCCGCAGATCATGCCGCGGGCCACGCGCACGGGACGGCGCGGGCGCCGGCGCACGCACGGCCCGGCGCGGCGCTCGCGCCCGCTCGGCGACCCGGGTACCGGAACCCTGCCGGGCGGTCAGCCAGCCCTCCGCGACCAGTTCCGCGTACGCGTCGGCCACCGTGTTGCGGGCCACGCCCAGGTCCGCGGCGAGCGACCGGTACGGCGGCAGCCGGGTGCCCGGGGCCAGCCGGCCGCCGCGCACCGCATCCCGCAGCGCCCGGGTCAGCGCGGCCCGCCGGCCGCCCGGCCCGGACAGCTCCAGATGCAGGTCGACGCCGATCCGCTCCGCGGAATTGACCCACGATTCCGTCATGGAAATGCACCCTACAACCGGTCTTTCCGGCGCCTACGGTGGAGCACATGACGACGGACACGAACACCACCAGCACCTTCGACCCCGCCGCCGGAATCGCCGCCGCCGAGGCCGCCCGCACCCGCCTGGACTTCGCGAAGGCCGCGCCGGAGGTCAACCGCGCGATCATCCGCCTCGACGCCGCCGCCCGGCAGGGCCTCGACCCGGCCCTGGTCGAACTGATCCAGATCCGCGCCTCCCATCTCAATCACTGCGCCTACTGCCTGCACATGCACACCAACGACGCCCGCAAGGCCGGTGAGAGCGAGGACCGGCTCCACCTGGTCGCCGTCTGGCGCGAGGCCCGGCACTTCTTCACCCCGAGGGAGCAGGCCGCGCTGGCCCTCACCGAGGCGGTGACCCTGATCGCCGACGGCGGCGTGCCCGACGCCGTCTACGCCGAGGCCGCCGCCCACTTCGAGGAACGGGAACTGGCCCGGGTCCTGTCTCTGATCCTCACCATCAACACGTGGAACCGCGTGGCCCTGGCCACGGCGAAGACGGCGGGCACGGACGAACGCACGGCCTGAGACCCCGGGGCGTGCCCCTGCGCCGGTGGAGTCGGTGATGCCCGTCGGCCGGATGCCCGTCGGCCGGATGCCCGTGGGGCAAGGACGTGTCCGGTGCGGCGGCTGTTCAGACGGTCATCGGCCGGTCCGTGGGCACGATCGGGGCCGGGAGCCGGGAACGCCCCGTCAGATAGCGGTCGACGGCCGCCGCGACCGCCCGGCCCTCCGCTATCGCCCACACGATGAGCGACTGCCCGCGTGCCGCGTCGCCCGCGGCGAACACGCCGGGGACGTTGGTCGCGAAGCCGTCGTCCCGGGCGAGCGTGCCGCGCGGCCCCAACGCCAGCCCCAGCTGCTCGATCAGCCCGTCCTCCCGGTCCGGTCCGGAAAAGCCCAGGGCGAGCAGCACCAGGTCGGCCGGGAGTGCCCGCCCGGTGCCCGGCACCGGAAGCCGCCGCTCGTCGACCTCCACCAGGTGCAGTGACCGCACATTCCCCCTCTCGTCTCCCGTGAAGCGGAGCGTGGACGCCGCGAACAGCCGTGCGTCCGCGTCGGCCGCCGGCGCCGTCCGCAGCTCCCGCGCCTCCTCGTGCGCGGCCGACAGCCGGTAGATCTTCGGGTAGGTCGGCCACGGTTCGGTGTCCTCGTCGCGTTCCGCACCCGGCTGGGCGTAGATGTCCAGCTGGGTGACGGACGCGGCGCCCTCGCGCACCGCCGTGCCCAGGCAGTCCGCCCCGGTGTCACCGCCGCCGACGATCACCACGTGCTTGCCGGCGGCCGACAGCGGCGAGACCTCCAGATCCCCCTCGCGCACCCGGTTCGACAGCGGCAGATACTCCATCGCCTGGTGTATCCCGTGCAACTCCCGGCCCGGCACCGGAAGTTCCCGCCACGCCGTGGCACCCGTGGCGATCACCACCGCGTCGTACCGGCTCCGCAGCTCGTCCGCCGGGACGTCCCGGCCGACCGCCGTAGAGGTACGGAACTTCGTCCCCTCGGCCAGCATCTGCCCGATCCGCCGCTCCAGATGCCGCTTCTCCATCTTGAACTCGGGGATGCCGTACCGCATCAGTCCGCCGACCCGGTCGTCCTTCTCGTACACCGCGACCGTGTGCCCGGCCCGGGTCAGCTGCTGCGCCGCGGCCAGCCCGGTGGGCCCGGAGCCGACGACGGCCACCGTCTTCCCGGACAGCCGCTCGGGCGGCCGGGCCGAAGTGAAACCCTCCTCCCACGCCCGGTCGGCGATCGCGCACTCGACGTTCTTGATGGTGACGGCGGGCTGGTTGATCGCCAGCACACACCCCGCCTCGCACGGCGCCGGGCACAACCGGCCGGTGAACTCCGGGAAGTTGTTGGTGGCGTGCAGCCGGTCGCTCGCCGCCCGCCAGTCCTCCCGCGCGACCAGGTCGTTCCACTCGGGGATGAGGTTCCCGAGCGGGCAGGCCTGGTGGCAGAACGGGATGCCGCAGTCCATGCAGCGGTCGGCCTGCTCGCTGATGACGGGCAGCAGCGCTCCGGGGACGTACACCTCGTCCCAGTCCCGCACCCGCTCCTCGACGGGCCGCCGCGGCCACTCCTGGCGTGGCGTGGTCATGAACCCCTTGGGATCGGCCATGGCGTCTTCCTCGCGTACGGGGCACCACAGGCGCCGGGTGTACGAAGGTCCGTGCGTCATCGGGCAGCACTCTTCCGGCCACGATACGTCCCCCGGGTCGCCCGCGCAGAGCGGCGGACAGCGCTTTCTGTACGACCCTGCCGACGAACACGACCAGCAGAACGGGCCACACGACGGCCACGCCGACCACTTCCTTCCCCACGCCACCCTCCTCGTGCGACAGCGCCGCTCCCTCACGGCTCCCTCCTCCGCCCACGTCCTCGCGACCCCGGTCTTCCGTCACCTCCTCCCCGGCCCGCGTCGCCGCCGACCTCGGCCTCCCCGCCGCGGCACGCTCCGGGCGGCCGGCGTGATCCGGTGCCGTGCCTCGTGCCGCGGCACCCCGCGCGTCAGCAGCCGGTCGTACGACGCGTCCGCACGCCGTACGCCCGCCACGCCCGCCGAGTTCACCGCCCCCTCGGTCACCGGCCCCTTCGGCCAATGGCAAGCCGCGCGGACGGTGCCCGGGTCCGGCCCCTCTCGCCGCTCCGCCGGGCCACCCGGCATCATGGGGGCCGTGCGACTCGAAGCGATCACCTGGGACCGGTTGGCCGAGCGGTTGGCCGATCGGCTGGCCGACGCGGCGCCGGCCGGCCCGGGGACCTGGTCGCGCGCCGGCATCGACGGCGCCCCGGCCGCTCGGCCGGGAGACCTCGCCACGCGTGTCGGCGAGGCGCTGCGCGTACGCGGCCGTGCCTCCCTCGTCGTCGGCACCGAGGGGTTCCTGCGCCCGGCCTCGCTGCGCCTGGAGCACGGCCGGCGGGACGCGGAGTCGTACTACAGCGGCTGGTACGACACGGGCGCCCTGTGGCGGGAGGTCTTCGGCCCGCTGGAGCCCGGGGGCAGCGGGCGGATCCTGCCCGACCTGTGGGACCCGGCCACCGACCGGGCCACGCGCAGCCCCTACGTCCACCTCCCGCCCGGCGGGATCCTGCTGCTCCACGGACCCCTCCTGCTGCGTCACTGGTTCCCCTTCGACCTGACCGTGCACCTCCTCCTCTCGCCGGGAGCCCTGCGCCGCCGCACGCCCGAGGCCGACCACTGGACCCTCCCCGCCTTCGAGCGCTACGAGGCCGAAGCCGACCCGGCCGGCACGGCGGACGTCCTGGTCCGCGCCGACGACCCGCGCCACCCCGCCTGGAGCGGCTGATCCGGGCCGCCGTTCCCGGGTCCGCCCGGTGATCCGGCCGGCCCGCACGCACGGGGCCGGGAACCCGCCCGACGCTCAGAGCCAGCCGTTGCGCCGGAAGCCCCGGTACAGCAGCAGGCAGCCTGCCGCCATCACGGCCATGACCAGCGGGTAGCCGAACCGCCACCGCAGCTCCGGCATGTGGTCGAAGTTCATGCCGTACACCCCGCACACCATCGTCGGCACGGCGATCACCGCGGCCCAGGCCGTGATCTTCCGCATGTCCTCGTTCTGCGCGACGGTCACCTGCGCCAGATGCGCCTGGAGGATGGAGTTGAGCAGTTCGTCGAACGCGGCGATCTGATCCCTGGCCCGGATCAGATGGTCGAGCACGTCCCGGAAGTACGCCTGTATCTCCGGGTCGACGACCCGGAGGGGCCGGGTCGCCAGATCCTCCACCGGACGGCCCAGCGGCACCACCGCCCGTTTCAGCTCCAGCAGTTCGCGTTTCATCTGGTAGATGCGGCCGGGGTCGAGCCGCGCGCCGTTCTCCGAGAACACCTCCGTCTCGACCTGGTCGATGTCGCCCTGCACCGCGTCCGTGACGTTCAGGTACTCGTCCACCACATGGTCGGCGATCGCGTGCAGCACCGCCGCCGGCCCTTTGGCGAGCTGCCGCGGATCCGTCTCCAGCTCCTCGCGCAGCGGACCGAGCGAGCCGTGCCGGCCGTGCCGCACCGTGATCACGAAGTCCCTGCCGGCGAACACCATGATCTCGCCGGTGTCCACCACCTCGCTGGTCGCCGTCAGCCGTTCGTGCTCCACATAACAGACGGTCTTGAACACCGCGAAGAGCGTGTCCCCGTAGTGCTCCAGCTTCGGCCGCTGATGCGCCTCGACCGCGTCCTCCACCGCCAGCGGATGCAGGTCGAACAGGTCGGCGACACCGGCGAACTCACGCTCCGTCGGCTCGTGCAGCCCGAGCCAGACGAAACCCTCGCCCGACTTGCGCACCAGCCGCACGGCGTCCACCAGATCGGCGCTCCCGGCGACGCGCACGCCGTCCTGATACGTCACGCAGTTCACCACCGAGGAACCCAGGGGCGATCTGGCGGGATGGCTCAGGTCCACGCGCGGCCGGCGCCGGGCCAGCCGCGCCACCTTGCGCAGGCCGCCGACCCTGTCCAGCCCCGTGACCTTCCGCAGATTCCCTGCCATGGACATCTGGATCTCCTCGCGTGGATCTCCGAGCTCAACGCTTGCCGCGCCCTGCTCCGCAAGTCTGCCAGTCCCGGGCACAGCGTGTGCGGGCCTGTGGGAACGGGGAGTTCCGCTTTGTTCCCGCCTGTGGACAACGGCCGGTCGTGCTCGTCGGCGCGGGCGGCTGGAAGGATCGCAGGCATGACGCCATCCGCCGGTTACCTCCCGGACAACCGGCGGAACGAGGCCCGCCCGCACCGCCCTGGAGGCCGCGACGGTCCGTCAGGTCCGCGGCCGGCTGGTCGCCGCGGGCCTCGCCACCGACGCGGAGATCGACCGGCACCCGGCCGACGTGGAGTCCGGCGCCATGGACCTGGCCACCGCCCCGATGATCTCGGCCCGGGGCTGCAAGGCACAGCTGCCCGTAGCGGGGGAACAACAGGGAAACCGTGCCCGGCGGCATCCGCCCTAGCCTTCGCCGTCCCGGTGCGGTGGTCTGCCGCCGATCCGTCGGACCGCCTCCGCGCCCGCCCGGCAACCCCGTGCCGCCGCCGCTTCCGGGGCCGCCCCCGCCAGGAGCGCGGCGAGGAACGCTCCGGTGAAGGCGTCACCCGCGCCCGTGGTGTCCCGGGGCGCCACCGGCACGGCCGCAACCCGGGTCGGCACGGCGCCGCGCCGGGCCACCAGCGCCCCGTCCGCCCCCGTCTTGAGCACCACCAACGGCACGAGGCGGCACAGTTCGGCCGCCGCGTCCGCCGGATCCGGCAGCCCGGTCAGCACGTACGCCTCGTCCCGGCTGGGCAGCAGCACGTCCAGCCCCTGCGCGAACGCCAGGAAGTGGTCCACCCCCGACTCGGCGAGGAAACCGGCCGACGCCGGGTCCAGGCTGACCGGCACCCCCCGCGCGCGAGCCGCCGCGAGCGCCGTTGCGGCCAGCGCCCGGCTCGACTCCGTGAACAGCAGATAGCCCGACAGATGCAACCGGCCCACCCCGTCGAGCAACGCGTCCGACCAGTCGGCGGGACCCAGCCGCAGGGACGCCCCACTGTCCGTCAGGAACGTCCGCTCGGCCGCCGCTCCGCCGTCGACGAGGCAGATCACCGTCCCGGTCGCCGCCTGCGCGTCCACCACCAGCCGGGGCCGCACCCCGGCCGCGACCAGCTCCCGCTCGTGCCACGCCACGGAGTCCGCGCCGACCCGCCCCAGCAGCCGTACGTCCGCCCCGCCCGTGTACGCCGCCCAGCACGCCACGTTGGCGCCCGCGCCACCCGGCAGCGTCCGGATCACGGCGGCCGTGTCGGTGCCGGACGCGAGCGGCCCGCGGTGCCGGGCGACCACGTCGGTGACCACGTCCCCGACGACCAGCAGTGCTCCGTTCCGCCCCGCGCTCACCCCCTGGCCCATGCCGTGGCGATCCGCGCCGCCAGCCGCACGTTGCCGCGCACCGCCGCCAGGTTGGCGCGCAGCGAGGCACCGTCGGTGTGCCGGACCAGGTAGTCCAGCAGGAACGGTGTCACCGCCTGCCCGGTGACGCCCCGCTCCGCGCAGGCGCGCAGCGCCTCGGCGAGCACGCGCGCGTGCAGAACGGGATCGAGCTGTTCCGCCTCCGGTACGGGATGGGCGACGATCAGCGCCGACTCCGCCGCGCCCAGCGCGTCCTGGGCACGCATGGCGGCGGCGACCTCCTCCGGGGCGTCCAGCGTCCAGTCGACGGGATGTCCCGAGTCGGCCAGGTAGAAGCCGGGGAACCGGTCCGTGCCGTACCCGGCGACGGCCACGCCCAGCGTCTCCAGCCGTTGCAGCGTCGCCGGCACGTCCAGGATCGACTTCACGCCCGCGCACACCACCGTGATCCGGGTCCGCGCCAGCAGCCCCAGATCGGCCGACTCGTCCTGGGTCACCGTCCATTCCCGGTGCACACCGCCCAGCCCGCCGGTGGCGAACACCCGGATGCCCGCCAGCGCGGCCAGCCGCGCCGTCGCCGACACGGTCGTCGCCCCGCTCGCCCCCGCCGCCACGGCGAGCGGCAGGTCGCGGTGGCCCAGCTTGCGTATGTCCTCGTTCGCGACCCGTTCCAGCTCCTCCTGGCCCAGACCGACCCGGGGCCGCCCGTCGAGCACGGCGATCGTCGCGGGCACGGCACCCTCCCGCCGTACCGCCTCCTCCAGTTCGAGCGCCACCCGAAGATTGCGCGGGCGGGGAAGGCCGTGCGCGATGATCGTGGACTCCAGAGCCACCACCGGCCGCCGTGCGCCGATCGCCTCCCGGACCTCTTCCGACACCACCAGCACCATGTGCCCGCCTCCTGTCCGCCGGTCCTTCCTCATCTCTGGCGGGCGCCGGCCACGGCTAAACGCTTGTGGGCCGTGGGGGAGGCCAGCAGCCTGGGTCCTATGACGACAAACAGCACGCGTCTCGACCACGTGGTCCTGTGGGTGGCCGACCCGGTCGCCGCGGCCGCCTTCTACGCGTCGGCCGTCGGCCTGGAACCGGTCGGGGTCGCCGAGTACGCCGAGGGGAAGGTGTCCTTCCCCTCCGTACGCGTCAACGAGGAGACCCTCCTCGACCTCGCCCCGCACAGCCTCGCCGCACGGATGAGGATGCTGCCCGGCTCGGCCGACAGCGCGGGCCACCCGGTCAACCACGTCTGCCTGGCCCTGCCGGCCGACGGCTTCGACGCCCTGCGCGCCCGCTTGGAGGAACACGGCGTCCCCGTGTCCGGCATCGACGCCGGCCTGTCGGGCGCCCGCGGCGACGCCACGCGCAGCTTCTACTTCCGCGACCCCGACGGCAACGTCTTCGAGGCCCGGCACTACGACTAGCCGGGTCCGGGGCGGCGCCGCGCACGCCCCGCAGGGCCGCGCCGCGTGCGGTGCCTACGCCGTGGGCGGTGCGGCCGGTCAGAACAGCGGCTCCGGCAGCACACCCTCCAGGGCGAGCAGCCTCCGCTTGGTCTCCAGCCCGCCCCCGAAGCCGCCGATGCCGCCGTCGCTCTCCACCACCCGGTGGCACGGCACCACCACCGGCAGCGGATTGGACCCCATCGCCACGCCCACCGCCTGAGCCCCGCCGGGCTGCCCGACCCGCCCCGCCAGATCGCCGTACCCGACCACGCTGCCGTACGGCACACCGGCCGCCAGCTCGCGCAGCACCTGCCGGTTGAACCCGGAGATCAGCGACCAGTCCAGCGCGAGGTCGAAGTCGTGCCGCTCGCCCGCGAAATACGCCCGCAGCTGCTCTGTCGCCTCCGCCAGCAGCGGGGAGTCCGGATCCTCCACGGGGCGGCCGCCCAGCCGGGCGGCCAGCCGCTCCAGCGCCCGGTCACGCACCGCGTCCGAGGCGTGGAAGACCACGTTGACCAGGCCGTCCCTGGTCGCCGCCAGCATCAGTGGGCCGATGTCCGTGCCGATCACGGCCCACACGACCCGCTGCTCGTCCTGCCCAAGGCTGTCCATGCGCCCACGGTACGGCCCGCCACCGACAACGCCGGCCCGTTCAGTCCGATTCGAGGGCGGCGCGCACCACGTCCGGCTTGTTCGTGATGATCCCGTCGACCCCGTAACCGGCGACCCGGCGGGCGGTGGCCGCGTCGTCCACCGTCCAGGCGAACACCCCGAGCGGCCGGCCGTGCGGCCCGTCGAAGCCGTGCACCACCGAGACGTACTCGCGGGTGAGCGATCCGTGCGCGGGGTTGACCAGGTCCGTGAAGTTGGCGAGCCGGTCCAGTTCCGTCACGGCCGGCGTGCCCAGACAGGCGGTGGTGACCGCCGGCTTCAGCTCGTGGACGGCCCGCACGCTGCCGGCGCCGAAGCTCTGCACGACCAGCCGGTCCCGGTGCCGGCCGTCCAGCCAGCCCTCGTTGGCGAGGAGCTTCAGTGTCTGCTGCTCGATCCCCGGGTACAGCTCCGGATTCTTGATCTCCAGGAGCAGCTTCTGGTGATTGTGCTCGATCCGGCGCATGTACTGCCCCAGCGTCGGCACGCGCACGCCCGCGTACGCCGGGGAGAACCAGCTGCCCGCGTCCAGCCGGGCGATCTCGGCGGCGGTGAAGTCCCGCACCTTCCACGGGGCCCGGTCCGGGAAGACGTCCTCGACGTCGGTGGTGCGCTGGAGACTGTCGTCGTGGAGGACCACCAGCTCTCCGTCCCTGGTGCGCTGGACGTCGTTCTCGACCCAGGAGAAGCCCAGCTCGGCGGCCTTGTCGATGGCGGCCAGCGTGTTCTCGGGCGCGTAGGCGGAGGCACCCCGGTGAGCGATGACGGAGGGCCTGCCCGTGCCGCCCGCCCGGGCGTCGGAGCCGGGGCCCAGCAGGACCGCCGTCGTTCCCAGGGCCGCGGCGACCGCGCCGGCGACTACGCGCGCGTACATCCGTACTCCTCCCGTCCGGGGGACACCGACAGCACCAGATTGACAGCCGGGCGGCAACGGCGCCCGGACGCACGATGGCCACAAACCGAAGGGAGACGTTCCGACTCCGCACACCGGTGACGCACATCTGCGGCAAGGGCGTGTTTCTTTGCCGGAAAGTCGTTCGACCATTCCGGTGGGAGTCATACTCTCTGCGACACCCTGACCGCCCGCGCGGTCCTGGGACGGGGGCACATTCAGGTATTCCGGGACGCAAGAAGGCGGAAGGGCAGCCGCGGATGCAAGGCACGATCGACGGATTCAGCTACGGAGCCGTCACCCCGTTGGTGGCCTATCTGATGGCCTGCCTCGGTGGTGCCCTCGGCCTGCGCTGCACCACACGGTCCCTGCTGGTCACACACTCCCGGCGCCCCGCCTGGCTGGCCCTCGGCTCGGCGGCGATCGGCTCCGGTATCTGGACCATGCACTTCGTCGCCATGATGGGCTTCTCCATCAAGGAGGCGCCGCTCCACTACGACAAGCCGATCACCTACGCGAGCCTCGGCCTCGCCATCGTCATGGTCGGCGTGGGGATCTTCATCGTCGGCTATTGGGGCGCCACCGGCACCCCGCTGTTCACCGGCGGCACGATCACCGGCCTCGGCGTCGCCTCGATGCACTACCTCGGCATGGCGGGCGTCCGCTTCCACGGGCGGTTCACCTACAACACGCTCACCGTCGCGATCTCCGTCGTCATAGCGGTCGTCGCCGCCACCGCCGCCCTGTGGGCCGCCGGGCAGGTGCGGGGCTTCATGTGGAGCGTGGGCGCCAGCCTCGTCATGGGGCTCGCGGTCAGCGGCATGCACTACACCGGGATGGCGGCCCTCGGCGTCCACCTCGACGGTGCCTCCCACCCCGCGGGGTCCGGGTCCGCGGCGTCCGCGCTCGCACCGATGCTGATCGGCCCGCTCGCCTTCCTGCTCATCGCGGGCGTCGTCGTGGTCTTCGACCCGCTGATGGTCGTGGGCGGCCCCGACTGGACGCCCGTCGAGCACAAACCGGGCGTACCGGCCGCCGCCGTCGCCTCCCACGAGGCCGGCCACCCCGCCCCGCACCAGGCGCACCGCCCGGTCCACCGGACCGGGCACCACCGCACCCGCACCCCGCAGAACCGCTGACCGGGACCGGTTGTCAGTGCGGGGTCGTACGGTGGATGACATGCGGCCCGTTTCCCACATCGAACGCACGGTGGCGCCCTTCGAGGTCGTCAGCCCCTACCAGCCCAACGGCGACCAGCCGACGGCCATCGCCGACCTGGCCCGGCGCATCCGGGCCGGGGAGAAGGACGTCGTCCTGCTGGGCGCGACCGGCACCGGCAAGTCCGCCACCACGGCGTGGATGATCGAGAAGCTCCAGCGCCCCACCCTCGTGATGGCGCCGAACAAGACCCTGGCCGCCCAGCTCGCCAACGAGTTCCGCGAGCTGCTGCCGAACAACGCGGTCGAGTACTTCGTGTCGTACTACGACTACTACCAGCCCGAGGCGTACGTCCCCCAGTCGGACACCTACATCGAGAAGGACTCCTCGATCAACGAGGAGGTCGAGCGGCTGCGCCACTCGGCCACCAACTCGCTGCTCACCCGTCGCGACGTCGTCGTGGTCGCCTCGGTCTCCTGCATCTACGGCCTCGGTACGCCGCAGGAGTACGTGGACCGCATGGTCCCGCTCAGGGTCGGTGACGAGATCGACCGGGACGAGCTGCTGCGCCGCTTCGTGGACATCCAGTACGCGCGCAACGACATGGCGTTCACCCGCGGCACCTTCCGGGTCCGCGGCGACACCATCGAGATCTTCCCGGTCTACGAGGAGCTGGCCGTCCGCATCGAGATGTTCGGTGACGAGATCGAGGCGCTGTCCACGCTCCACCCGATCACCGGCGAGATCATCAGCGACGACCGGCAGCTCTACGTCTTCCCCGCCTCCCACTACGTCGCCGGCCCCGAACGCATGGAGCGGGCCGTCAACGACATCGAGAAGGAGCTGGGGGAGCGCCTCGGCGAGCTGGAGAAGCAGGGCAAGCTCCTGGAGGCCCAGCGGCTGCGCATGCGCACCACGTACGACATCGAGATGCTCCGCCAGATCGGCACCTGCTCCGGCGTGGAGAACTACTCGATGCACTTCGACGGCCGTGCCCCCGGCTCCCCGCCCAACACCCTGCTGGACTACTTCCCGGACGACTTCCTGCTCGTCATCGACGAGTCGCACGTCACCGTCCCGCAGATCGGCGCGATGTACGAGGGCGACGCCTCCCGCAAGCGGACCCTGGTCGACCACGGCTTCCGCCTGCCCTCCGCCCTGGACAACCGCCCCCTGAAGTGGGAGGAGTTCCAGGAGCGCATCGGGCAGACCGTCTACCTGTCGGCCACCCCCGGTGCCTACGAGCTGTCCCGCTCGGACGGCGTCGTGGAGCAGATCATCCGCCCGACCGGCCTGGTCGACCCGGAGGTCGTGGTCAAGCCCACCGAGGGCCAGATCGACGACCTGGTGCACGAGATCCGCAAGCGCACCGAGAAGGACGAGCGGGTCCTCGTCACCACGCTGACCAAGAAGATGGCCGAGGACCTCACCGACTACTTCCTGGAACTCGGCATCCAGGTGCGCTATCTGCACAGTGACGTCGACACCCTGCGCCGCATCGAGCTGCTGCGCGAGCTGCGCGCCGGTGAGTACGACGTGCTGGTCGGCATCAACCTCCTCCGCGAGGGCCTCGACCTGCCCGAGGTGTCGCTGGTGGCGATCCTGGACGCCGACAAAGAGGGCTTCCTGCGCTCCGGCACCTCGCTGATCCAGACCATCGGCCGTGCGGCGCGCAACGTCTCCGGCCAGGTCCACATGTACGCCGACAAGATCACCCCGGCGATGGAGAAGGCCATCGACGAGACCAACCGGCGCCGGGAGAAGCAGGTCGCCTACAACAAGGCCCACGGCATCGATCCGCAGCCGCTGCGCAAGAAGATCAACGACATCGTCGCGCAGATCGCCCGCGAGGAGGTCGACACCGAACAGCTCCTCGGTTCCGGCTACCGCAACACGAAGGACGGCAAGGGCGCGAAGGCCCCGGTTCCGTCGCTCGGCGACAAGGCGGCCAAGGGCGCCAAGGCCGCGAAGGGCGCCAAGGGCAGGGCGGTGCCCACCGACCGCCCGGCGGCCGAGCTGGCCGGGCAGATCGAGGAGATGACCGAGCGGATGCGTGCCGCCGCCGCGGAGCTGCAGTTCGAGGTCGCGGCCCGGCTGCGCGACGAGGTCTCCGAGATGAAGAAGGAGCTGCGGCAGATGCGGGAGGCCGGCCTCGCCTGAGCCCTCACCACCGCCGACCTCGGCATTTGTGTGCCAAGTGTTGCAACACCGACACAAAGCGCGAGCCGGGGTCGGCGCTGCCGGCAGTGCCTGCGTAGGGTTCTGGACAACCGCGTCGCGCGACGGCTCGGCGCGGCAGCAGGGGACTGTCGAGAGGGGATTCAGCCGTGTCGGTCAACTTGTCCAAGGGTCAGGCCATCAGCCTGGAGAAGAACGACGGGGCCTTGCTGAGCGCGGTCCGCATGGGGCTCGGCTGGCAGGCGGCCAAGCGGCGCGGCCTGTTCGGCTCCCGCACCCGCGAGATCGACCTGGACGCCTCGGCGGTCCTCTTCGCCGGCCAGGAGCCGCAGGACGTCGTCTTCTTCCGCCACCTGGTGAGTGACGACGGTTCGGTGCGCCACACCGGTGACAACCTCGTCGGCGGCGCTGGCCAGGGCGGCGACGACGAGGCGATCCTGGTGGACCTCCAGCGTGTCCCGGCCCGCATCGACCAGATCGTCTTCACGGTGAACTCCTTCACCGGCCAGACCTTCCAGGAGGTGCAGAACGCGTTCTGCCGCCTCGTGGACGAGACCAACGGCCAGGAACTCGCCCGCTACACCCTGGCCGGCGGCGGCGACCACACCGCCCAGATCATGGCCAAGGTGCACCGCGCGGGATCCGGCTGGACGATGACCGCCCTCGGTGCCCCGGCCGACGGCCGCACCTTCCAGGACCTGCTGCCGGCGATCCGCACGCACCTCTGAGCACGGCGGCCGGCGAAGCCCGCGAAGCCTGCCCATCGGGACCGATGTCAAGCACTGGTAAAGCCACTCTGACCTGCTTACTTGGAACATATTTTACTTATCCCTTTACTGTTCCTTGGTGATTGGGGTACTGTCTTCCGTACGGAGGGGAGTACTCCCTTGCTGCGGCGTACCCGTCAATACGGACCGGTTCGAGTCCCGGGGCGCCGGCCCTTCGCGGGCGGAAGAGACCTCCGGCAGCGACAACGCTGATGTGTTTGCCGTCACGCAATGCCGGAGGTGCAGTGGAAGTCTCCATGGGCCTGTGGGTCCTCACCATCGTGGGTCTCGCCGCTCTGATCGCGGTCGACTTCTTCATCGGTCGAAAGCCGCATGAGGTGTCGGTCAAGGAAGCGGGTGTCTGGACGGTCGTCTGGATCACCCTGGCCGGCCTCTTCGGTCTCGGCCTCCTCGTCTTCGGCGGCGGACAGCCGGCCGGCGAGTTCTTCGCCGGCTTCATCACCGAGAAGTCGCTGAGCGTCGACAACCTCTTCGTCTTCGTCCTGATCATGGCGAAGTTCTCGGTGCCCGCCCGGTACCAGCAGCGCGTCCTGCTCGTCGGCGTCCTCATAGCCCTGGTCCTGCGGGCCGTCTTCATCGCCGCCGGTGCCGCGATCATCACCAGCTTCTCCTGGGTGTTCTACCTCTTCGGCGCCTTCCTGATCTGGACCGCCTGGAAGCTCATCCAGGAGGCCCGCGCGGAGGAGCACGACGAGGAGTACGAGGAGAACAAGCTCCTGAAGGCCGTGGAGCGCAGGTTCGGCGTGGCCGACCGGTACCACGACACCAAGCTGTGGATCCGGCAGAACGGCAAGCGCGTCATGACGCCGATGCTGGTCGTGATGCTGGCCATCGGCACCACGGACGTGCTGTTCGCCCTGGACTCCATCCCCGCGATCTTCGGCCTGACCCAGGACCCGTACATCGTCTTCACCGCCAACGCCTTCGCCCTGATGGGTCTGCGCCAGCTCTACTTCCTCATCGGCGGACTGCTCAAGAAGCTGGTCCACCTGTCGTACGGGCTGTCGGTCATCCTCGGCTTCATCGGCGTCAAGCTGGTGCTGCACGCCCTGCACGAGTCCGGCGTCCACGTCCCCGAGATCAGCATCCCGGTCTCGCTCGGTGTGATCTGCGTGGTCCTCGCCGTCACCACGGTCACCAGCCTCCTCGCCACCAGGAAGCAGGCGGCGCACACCGACGACGAGGAGTCCCGGAAGGACCGCGTCGACGTGTGACGGCGCCGTCGTCCCCCTGACGGGCCCGGTCCCACCGGCACCGGACCCCGCACCGGAAAGGACGAGAAGGACCGAAAAGGACGGAATGCGAATCCTGTACGCCTCTGCGACCATCGCCGCATGATCACTCGGCTCCGGTCGCTCACCCGTCAATGGACGATCCTCGTGCCGGTGCTCGCGGTCGTCCTGCTGGCCCTCACCTGGGGACGGGGCCTGCCCGGCCCCGTCGTCGCCCTGGTGACCGTGGTCCTCGCCGGTTCCGTCCTGGCGGCGGTGCACCACGCCGAGGTGGTCGCCCACCGGGTCGGCGAGCCCTTCGGCTCCCTGGTGCTCGCCATCGCCGTCACGATCATCGAGGTCGCTCTGATCGTCACCCTCATGGCCGACGGCGGCGACAAGAGTTCGACGCTGGCCCGGGACACCGTCTTCGCCGCGGTGATGATCACCTGCAACGGCATCGTCGGAATCAGTCTGCTCGTCGCCTCCCTGCGACACGGCACGGCGCTCTTCAACCCCGAGGGCACCGGCGCGGCCCTGGCGACCGTGGCGACGCTGGCCACGCTCAGCCTGGTGCTGCCGACCTTCACCACCAGCAAGCCCGGGCCCGAGTTCTCCACCGTCCAGCTGACCTTCGCCGCGCTGTCGTCACTGATCCTCTACGGCCTGTTCGTGACCACCCAGACCGTGCGGCACCGTGACTACTTCCTGCCCGTCACCCGGCAGGGCGTGGCCGTCAGCGGCGACGACCACGCGTCGCCCCCGTCCGCGCGCACCGCCTGGTTCAGCCTGGGCCTGCTCGGCCTGGCCCTGGTGGGCGTGGTCGGCCTGGCCAAGGGCGTCTCGCCCACGATCGAGTCGGGCGTGGCGGCGGCCGGGCTGCCGCACGCGGTGGTCGGCGTGATCATCGCCCTGCTCGTCCTGCTGCCCGAGACGATCGCCGCGCTGCGCGCCGCCCGCCGGGACCGGGTGCAGACCAGCCTCAACCTCGCGCTCGGCTCCGCGATGGCCAGCATCGGCCTGACCATCCCGGCCGTGGCCCTGGCCTCCGTCTGGCTGTCCGGGCCGCTCGTCCTCGGCCTCGGCCCGACCCACATGCTGATGCTCGCCCTGACCGTGGTGGTCAGCTCCCTGACCGTGGTGCCCGGCCGGGCCACCCCGCTCCAGGGCGGCGTCCACCTGGTGCTCTTCGCGGCGTACCTGGAGCTTGCGATCAACCCCTAGCCGGCGGCCCGTGTGCGGCGCGTCCGGTCAGCCCGTCACCGGTTCCACCGCCGCCACGGGCACCGGACGCGTCTCCGGCAGCAGCGCGAAGCACACCAGGCTGATCAGTGCCATCCCCGTCAGATACGCGCCCACGCCCCACGGCACCGGTCCACCCCGCTCCGCGAGCGCCGTGGCCACGATCGGGGTGAGGGCGCCGCCGAGGACCCCGCCGAGGTTGTAGCCCACGGCGGCGCCCGTGCAGCGCACCCGCGGCTCGTACAGCTCCGGCAGATAGGCGGCGATCACCGCGAACGCGGTGACGAAGGAGAGCAGGGCGCCCAGGATGCCGAGGAACATCAGTACCGGCTCGCCGGTCGCCAGCAGCGCGACCATCGGGAGCATCCACAGCGCGGAGGTCGCGCACCCCGTCAGGCACATCGGCCGGCGTCCGAACCGGTCGGCGACCAGTGCTACGAGCGGCACCAGCGCGCCCTGCACGAGCACCGCGCCCATCACGCACGTCAGCATGACCGTACGGCTCACGCCGAGCCGTTCCGTCGCATAGGACAGCGACCAGGTCGTCACCGCGTAGAACACCGCGTAACCCACCGCGAGCGCCCCGGCCGTCAGCAGCACCAGCCGCCCGTGCTGCCGGACGACCTCGAAGAACGGCACGCGCGCGTGATCGTCGATCTCCAGGAAGCGGGGGCTCTCCGCGAGGGACGAGCGCAGCCACAGACCGGCCAGCGCCAGCGCCCCGGCCGCCCAGAACGGCACGCGCCAGCCCCAGCGCGCGAACTCCGCGTCGGACAGCGCCGCCGACAGCGCGAGCACCACTCCGTTGGCCAGCCCGAACCCGAGCGCCGGGCCCACCTGCGGGAAGCTCGACCACAGGGCGCGCCGTCCGGCCGGGGCGTGCTCGGCGGTCAGCAGCACCGCCCCGCCCCACTCCCCGCCGAGCCCGAGCCCCTGCAGGAAGCGCAGCACGAGCAGGAGGACGGGCGCGGCGACGCCGATCGTGCCGTAGGACGGCACACAGCCGACCGCGACCGTGGCGAAGCCGGTCAGCAGCAGCGAGCCGACGAGCACCGGCCGCCGGCCGCGCCGGTCCCCGAGGTGCCCGAACAGCACCGAGCCGAGCGGCCTGGCGACGAACCCCACCCCGAACGTCCCGAAGGCCGCCAGCGTGCCCGCCAGGGGCGAGAACGTCGGGAAGAACAGCGGCCCGAGCACCAGGGCCGCCGCCGTGCCGTAGACGAAGAAGTCGTAGAACTCGATTGCCGTCCCGGCGAGCGAGGCGGCGGCGAGCCGCGGCATGGACGGCCTGTTGACAGCCTGTACATCACGCATGACGGGTCAACTACCCACTGTGATCACGAGTTACGGGGGCGTGCGGAAGTGATCACGGGACCCGTGGTGCGCGCCGTGGAGACCGGCGCGCACGGCCGGCCGCCCGCCCGGACCGGCGTGATAGACCGGTGTGACGAGCAGCGGCCGCAGACGCGCCGCCACCGACGGACCGGAGGAACCGTGCCCCGCACCCTGGCCAACGCCCCGATCATGATCCTCAACGGGCCCAACCTGAACCTGCTCGGCCAGCGCCAGCCCGAGATCTACGGCAAGGAGACACTGGCCGACGTGGAGGCGTTGTGCGCCAAGGCGGCGGCCGCGTACGGCGGCACGGTGGACGTCCGGCAGTCCAACCACGAGGGCCGGCTGGTCGACTGGATCCACGAGGCCCGGCTCGGCCACTGCGGGATCGTCATCAACCCCGGCGCCTACTCGCACACATCGGTCGCCATCCTGGACGCGCTCAGCACCTGCGACGGCATGCCCGTGCTGGAGGTGCACATCTCCAACATCCACCAGCGCGAGCCGTTCCGGCACCACTCCTACGTCTCGCAGCGCGCCGACGGCGTCATCGCCGGCTGCGGGGTGCAGGGCTACGTGTTCGGCGTGGAGCGCGTCGCGGCGCTGCTCGGGGCGGCGCACGCGGACGCGTGACCCGCGCGCGGGACCACAGCCGCCAGTGGCCGCCGAGCGGATCGCCGCCGACGGCGTGACCCCGCGCGCGGGACTACAGCCGGCCCGCCTCCACGATCCGGCGCAAAAAGCGCCGGGTGCGCTCGTGACGCGGCTCGCCGAAGACCTGCTCGGCGCCGCCGCGCTCCAGCACCACCCCGCCGTCCAGGAAGCACACCTGGTCGGCGACGTCCCGCGCGAACCCCATCTCGTGCGTCGCCAGCACCATGGTCATGCCCTGCTCCTTCAGCCCGCGGACGACGTCCAGCACCTCGCCCACCAGTTCCGGGTCGAGCGCGGCCGTGATCTCGTCCAGCAGCAACAGCCGGGGCCGCACCGCGAGGGCCCGCACGATCGCCACCCGCTGCTGCTGGCCGCCGCTGAGCCGGTCCGGGTAGGCATCCGCCTTCCCGGCCAGCCCCAGGCGCTCCAGCAGCTCCCTGGCCCGCTCCTCGGCCTCCGCGCGGGCCACCCCGTGCACCCGGCGCGGCGCGAGGGTGATGTTGTCGAGCACGCTCATGTGCGGAAACAGGTTGTACGCCTGGAAGACGACCCCGATCCGGCGCCGTACCGCGTCCTGGTCCACCCGCGGGTCGGTGATCTCCTCGCCGTCCAGCCAGATCGCGCCGTCGTCGATCTCCTCCAGGAGGTTGGCACAGCGCAGCAGCGTCGACTTGCCCGAGCCGGAGGCGCCGATCAGCGCGGTCACCGTGTGCGGCGCGACCTCGAGATCGATGTCCCGCAGGACGACCGAGCCGCCGAAGGTCTTGCGGACCGACTCCATCCGCAGGACGGGCGCGTCGCCGGCGGACGTGCTCTCCATGCTCACAGCGTTCCTCCCCGGGTGCTCACAGGGACCCTCCCTGCGCACGCCGCCGGTCGGTCCGGGCCGTCACCCAGTCGGTGAACCGGGTCATCGGAATGGTCAGCGCGACGAACGCCAGCCCCGCGACGATGTAGGGCGTGTAGTTCAGACTGCGGCCCACGATGATGTCGGCCGCCCGTACGGCGTCCACCGCGCCGCCGATGGAGACCAGGCCGGTGTCCTTCTGCAGCGAGACCAGGTCGTTGAGCAGCGGCGGCACCTGGCGGCGCACCGCCTGCGGGAGGACGACGTGGCGCAGGGCCTGCCGGTTGGTCAGCCCCAGCGAGCGGGCCGCCGCGCGCTGCGAGGGGTGGACGGACTCGATGCCGGCCCGGAACACCTCCGCCACGTACGCGGAGTAGGTCAGCGTCAGCGCCGTGCCGCCGAGCAGCACCGGGTCGACCGTCACCCCCTGCAGCCGCAGCGCCGGCACGCCCAGGACGACGATCATCAGGTTGATGATCAGCGGCAGGCCGCGGAAGAAGTCGGTGTACGCCGCCGCCAGCACCCGCAGCGGGAAGAACACCGGGCCGCGCAGGGTCCGCGCGATGGCGATCAGCATGCCGAGGACCAGGACGGCGACGCCGCAGACCAGCAGCAGCCGGAGGTTCAGCCACAGCCCTTCGAGGATCTTCGGGAACGCCTCGCGCGCGTAGTGCGCGCTGAAGAACGTCTCCTTGGTGCGCGGCCAGCCGGGGGCGCCGACGACGACCAGGTAGAGCAGCGCGGCCGTGACCAGGGTCGACAGGGCCGCGATCGCCGTGGCGCGGCGGGCCCGCGCTCGTCGGTGGCGTTCCCGCGCCAGGCGCCGTTCGGAGGGCACGTAGCCGTCGTCGTGGGGGCCGCCGGCGGTCCGGTCACCGGCGTCGTCCGTCCCCTCCCGGGCCGGCTCGCCCTTGACGACCGTCACTTGAGCACCGGGGCGTCGACGGCGTCGGAGAGCCACCGCTGCTCGATCCGGGCCAGCGTGCCGTCCTCGCGCAGGGCGTCGACGGCGGCGGTGACGCACGAGGTCAGCGCGCTGCCCTTGTCCAGGACGAGCCCGAACCGCTCGGGCGTGCCGCCCTGGTGCGCGAACTGGCCGACGATCCTCGCGTTCGTGACCTCGGCCGCGGTGATGTAGAACGCCGTCGGCAGGTCGGTCACGATGGCGTCCACCTGACCGTTCTTCAGCGCGGACTTGGCCTGGTCGTTCTTGCCGAAGACGGCCGGCTGCCGAGTCGGTTTCACCAGGTCGGTGATGTAGTCGAGGCTCGTGGTGCCCACCTGGGCGCCCAGCTTGAGCCTCCGCAGGTCGGCGATGCTCGTCGCCCCCGCCGCCTTGCCGCCCTTCAGGGCGATGACGGCCTGCCGCACGTCGTAGTAACCGGAGGAGAAGTCCACGGCCTTCTTGCGCTCGTCGCTGATCGACACCTGGTTGATGTCGAAGTCGAAGCTCTTCACCCCCGGCGCGAACGCCTTGTTGAACGGCACGCTCTGCCACACGACCGCGCTCTTGCCGTAGCCGAGCCGCTCGGCCACGGCATAGGCGACCGCCGACTCGAAACCCTTGCCGCCGGCGGGCTTGCCGTCCTTGAACCAGGGTTCGTACGCCGGTTCGTCCGTCGCGATGGTCAGCTTCCCGGACGTCTTCGTGGCGAGCCCGCCCTTGGCGCAGCTCTTCGCGGCCGGCCCGGACGGGGCGGCGGACGCCTTCTCCTCGGGCTGCGGCGCACAGCCGACAGCGGTGGCGAGCAGGGCAACGGTGGCGGCGACGACCGCGCTGCGCAGGGTACGAGGGGCAGGATGCATGGCGGGAGAGTGGCAGCGAACGCCGCATCTGTCCAGGTCACAGCGGTAGTTGCCCGCATAGTGGGAACGGGTGTTGCGGCTGTGTGAACGGGCGCCCGCGTCCCACGCGCGCGTGGGCGATGCCTGGGCCGCCGGCCGAGGGCGGTGGGTTGGAGACCGGCGGCCCTGCCCCTCAGGCGCTGTCGTCCTGCGCGGGCTGCTACCAGTTGACTGCGCGGAGCCGTTTTCCGGGAGTGCGCACGGGGGCTCGGCACGTGCGAACGCGTCACAGGGGGCGCGTACGGGGGTGGTGCGCGCCGGGAGCGGGCGTGGTGCGAGGTGTGCGCCCGGCGCGTGTACGGCCTGTGCGCCGGAGCGCGGGTGCCTCCGGCGACGTGGTCGTCCGCGGTGCCTGTCAGCGCGCGGGCGGCGCTGGCGCGGCGCCGTGCGGGCCGGCCGCGCGGCGCCCGCCCCCGCTCACCACCCGCGCGCGTGCCACTCCGGCAGATGCGGCCGCTCCGCGCCCAGCGTCGTGTCGTTGCCGTGCCCCGGGTAGACCCACGTCTCGTCCGCCAGCACGTCGAAGAGCTTCGTCTCCACGTCGTGGATCAGGCTGGCGAACGCCTTCGGGTCCTTGTGCGTGTTGCCGACGCCGCCGGGGAAGAGGCAGTCGCCGGTGAAGACGTGCGGGTGGCCGTGCGGGTCGTCGTAGACCAGCGCGATCGAACCGGGCGTGTGCCCGACCAGATGGCGCGCGGTCAGCTCCACCCGGCCCACCGTGATCACGTCGCCGTCGTCGACGAGGACGTCGGTGGGCACGGGGATGCCGGCGGCGTCGTCGCGCCCGGCGTACGTACGCGCGCCCGTGGCCGCGACGACCTCGGCGAGGGCCTGCCAGTGATCACCGTGCCGGTGGGTGGTGACGACGGACGCGATGCCGTCGTCACCGATCATGCCGAGGAGCGTCGGCGCCTCGTTGGCGGCGTCGATCAGGAGCTGCTCGTCGGTGGCCCGGCAGCGCAGCAGGTAGGCGTTGTTGTCCATCGGGCCGACCGCGATCTTGGTGATCATCAGGTCTTTCAGCTCGTGCACATCCGCCGGTCCGCCGACCTTGACCTCTCCGGTGTACGTCATGTCGGCAGCCTATAGCGGGACGGCCCCCGCGCACGCCCGCCCGGGACGGGCCGGCGCACGCCCGCCCGGGACGGGTCCGCGACGGCCGTGGCCCGCGGGCCGGGGCCCGGAGCGGGGCAGCCTTCGGCGGCCCCCCCGCGGACCGGTGCCTAGAGCGGAGGCAGCTTCAGCAGCTCCCCGCCGTCCACCTCCAGCGCCGCGCCGTCGCGCCGGCCGGCGAGCCAGCCCAGCAGGTCCGCCGGCCGGCCGGTGACCGTGATCCCGGGCACGCCGGCCTCGCGTCCGGTGGTCCACGCGCGCGTGCCGTCCGTGAGGCGGGTCGCCGGGACGTCCGGGTTCCCGGAGAACCGGTCCGCGAGGAAGCCGGTCTCCCGCTCCAGGAACTCGGCCGGCAGATCCTCCAGCTCGTACCCGGTCCCGAGGTCCACGTGGTGCAGCTCCACCTCCGCCCACCGGCGCAGCGGCACCCGCGAAGCGGAGTCGGTGACCCCGTTGCGCAGCTCGACCGTGCGCGTCCAGTCCGCGGGCGCGGCCCCGGCGTCCTGGAAGCGGGCCGCGCTCTCCCGGACGTCGGCGACCTGCACGTCCAGCGGTCGCGGGGCGCCCCGCTCGATGTCGGTGTCCCGCGCCTCGGCGCTCGCGTACATGGGACGGCCCTGAAGGACGTTCACGAGCGCGTCCGCGTTCCGGGCGAGGTGGGCGAGGACGTGCCCGCGGCTCCAGCCCGGAAGCCGTGACGGCTCGGCGAGCGCGGCGTTGTCCAGTGCGGCGAGCGCGGTGAGCAGCCGATCGGTCGCCTCACGTACACAGGCCAGGTCATGAGCGTGATCCATCATGGCGCCGACCCTAGCCCGGCCACACGTTCGGGTGAAGGTGACCAACCTCGCCCGCAAATCGAATGTGCGTGCTATATCGTCGGTGGCGGCGTCGGGCATGCTTGATGGCCGGGGATTGTTATGCAACCGGGCAATCCGACCGACGTTGTCAGTGGCTCCCCCTAGTCTGAAGAAGCACGGGGGCCCCGCCCCTGTCACTTCCCCCAAGAAAGGTGCGGACCGGCGTGGCCGACCGTCTCATCGTCCGTGGCGCGCGCGAGCACAATCTCAAGAATGTCTCGCTCGACCTGCCTCGTGACTCGCTCATCGTCTTCACGGGCCTGTCCGGGTCGGGCAAGTCCTCCCTGGCCTTCGACACGATCTTCGCGGAGGGCCAGCGTCGTTACGTGGAGTCGCTCTCCTCGTACGCACGGCAGTTCCTCGGGCAGATGGACAAGCCCGACGTCGACTTCATCGAGGGGCTCTCCCCGGCCGTCTCCATCGACCAGAAGTCCACTTCGCGCAACCCCCGCTCGACGGTCGGCACCATCACCGAGGTCTACGACTATCTGCGTCTGCTCTTCGCGCGCATCGGCAAGCCGCACTGCCCCGAGTGCGGCCGCCCGATCTCCCGCCAGTCGCCGCAGGCCATCGTGGACAAGGTCCTGGAGCTGCCCGAGGGGAGCCGCTTCCAGGTGCTCTCCCCGCTGGTGCGCGAGCGCAAGGGCGAGTTCGTCGACCTCTTCGCCGACCTGCAGACCAAGGGCTACTCCCGGGCGCGGGTGGACGGCCAGACCGTCCAGCTGTCCGAACCGCCGGTCCTGAAGAAGCAGGAGAAGCACACCATCGAGGTGGTCGTGGACCGCCTCACGGTGAAGGACTCCGCCAAGCGGCGCCTCACCGACTCCGTGGAGACGGCCCTCGGCCTGTCCGGCGGCATGGTCGTGCTCGACTTCGTGGACCTCCCCGAGGACGACCCCGAGCGCGAGCGCATGTACTCGGAGCACCTGTACTGCCCGTACGACGACCTGTCCTTCGAGGAACTGGAGCCCCGCTCCTTCTCCTTCAACTCGCCCTTCGGCGCCTGCCCCGAGTGCACCGGCATCGGCACGCGCATGGAGGTCGACCCCGAGCTGATCGTCCCGGACCCGGACAAGTCCCTGGACGAGGGCGCCATCCACCCCTGGTCGCACGGCCACACCAAGGACTACTTCGGCCGTCTGATCGGCGCCCTCGCGGACGCCCTCGGCTTCCGTACGGACATCCCCTTCGCGGGCCTGCCGCAGCGCGCCAAGAAGGCCCTGCTCCACGGCCACAAGACCCAGATCGAGGTGCGCTACCGCAACCGGTACGGCCGGGAGCGGGTCTACACCACCCCGTTCGAGGGCGCGCTGCCCTTCGTCAAGCGCCGGCACAGCGAGGCCGAGAGCGACGCCAGCCGCGAGCGTTTCGAGGGCTACATGCGCGAGGTGCCCTGTCCCTCCTGCGAGGGCACGCGCCTGAAGCCGATCGTCCTCGCGGTCACGATCATGGGCAAGTCGATCGCCGAGGTCTCCGCGATGTCGATCAGCGACTGCGCGGACTTCCTGGGCGAACTGAAGCTGAGCGCCCGCGACAAGAAGATCGCCGAGCGGGTCCTGAAGGAGGTCAACGAGCGGCTGCGCTTCCTGGTCGACGTCGGCCTGGACTACCTCTCGCTCAACCGCGCGGCCGGCACCCTCTCCGGCGGCGAGGCCCAGCGCATCCGCCTGGCCACCCAGATCGGCTCCGGCCTCGTAGGCGTCTTGTACGTCCTGGACGAGCCGTCCATCGGCCTGCACCAGCGGGACAACCACCGGCTGATCGAGACCCTGGTCCGGCTGCGTGACATGGGCAACACGCTCATCGTCGTGGAGCACGACGAGGACACGATCAAGGTCGCCGACTGGATCGTGGACATCGGCCCCGGCGCCGGCGAGCACGGCGGCAAGGTGGTGCACAGCGGCTCCGTGAAGGAACTGCTCGACAACGCCGAGTCGCAGACCGGCGCGTACCTCTCGGGCCGCAAGGCGATCCCGCTCCCGGACGTGCGCCGCCCGCGCGACCTGTCGCGGCAGCTCACCGTGCACGGCGCCCGCGAGAACAACCTGCGGGACATCGACGTGTCCTTCCCGCTGGGCGTGTTCACGGCCGTCACCGGCGTCTCCGGCTCCGGCAAGTCCACGCTGGTCAACGACATCCTGTACACGCACCTGGCCCGCGAGCTGAACGGCGCCCGGACCGTCCCCGGACGGCACACCCGCGTCGACGGCGACGACCTGGTCGACAAGGTGGTGCACGTCGACCAGTCGCCGATCGGCCGGACCCCGCGGTCCAACCCGGCGACGTACACCGGCGTATTCGACCACATCCGCAAGCTGTTCGCCGAGACCACCGAGGCGAAGGTCCGGGGTTACCTGCCCGGCCGCTTCTCCTTCAACGTCAAGGGCGGCCGCTGCGAGAACTGCGCGGGCGACGGCACGATCAAGATCGAGATGAACTTCCTCCCGGACGTCTACGTCCCGTGCGAGGTCTGCCACGGTGCCCGGTACAACCGGGAGACCCTGGAGGTCCACTACAAGGGCAAGTCCATCGCCGAGGTCCTGAACATGCCGATCGAGGAGGCCATGCACTTCTTCGAGGCGGTCCCGGCGATCTCCCGCCACCTGAGGACGCTGAACGACGTCGGTCTCGGCTACGTCCGCCTCGGCCAGTCCGCCACCACCCTCTCCGGTGGCGAGGCGCAGCGCGTCAAGCTCGCCAGCGAACTGCAGAAGCGATCCACCGGGCGCACGGTCTACGTCCTGGACGAGCCGACCACCGGTCTGCACTTCGAGGACATCAGCAAGCTGCTCAAGGTCCTCGGCGGACTGGTCGACAAGGGCAACACGGTCATCGTCATCGAGCACAACCTCGACGTGATCAAGACCGCCGACTGGATCGTGGACATGGGCCCCGAGGGCGGCGCCGGAGGCGGCCTGGTGGTCGCCGAGGGCACGCCGGAGGAGGTCGCCGGGGTCCCGGCGAGCCACACGGGCAAGTTCCTGCGGGAGATCCTCGGAGCCGACCGCGTCAGCGACGCCCAGCAGGTCAAGGCGCAGCGCGGTGGAACGACGCGGAAGACGGCCGCGGCCAAGGCCCCGGCCAGGAAGACGGTGACGGCCAAGGCCGACGGCACCCCCGCCAAGACCAGGGCCAACAGCGCCACGGCCAAGAAGGCCGCGGCCACGAAGAAGGCGACGCCCGCGAAGAAGACCACGCGGACCCGCAGTTCCTGACACGGGCGGCTCCCAGGACGGTCGGCCCGGCCCGGCCGCCCTGACGTCTCGTCACATAATCGGCGCCCCGCGGGAACTTCCCGCGGGGCGCCGCTCGTTCCACCATCACCCGGCCCCGGCCCGGCGATCCGGCTCCCCGTGCACCGCGAGCGCGGTCGTGCCTTCCCGGCAACACGGGGAGCGACAGCCGCTCACAGCGCGGCGGGGTCACCCAGCTCCGCCGCGTACGGCGGCTCGGCCCCGGCCCGCGAGCAGGTGATCGCCGCCGCCCGCGCCGCGAAGCGCAGCAGCCGCGTCCAGCCCTCCGTCCCGAGGGCGGCGAGCGCCTCGGCGGACAGCGCGTCCCGTTCCGCCAGCCCGTGCAGCAAGGCCGCGTTCACCGTGTCACCGGCGCCGATGGTGTCCACGACGTCGACCTTCTCGCCCGGCACGGAAAGCTCCCCGCCGTCCCGGGTGAACACGGTCAGACCGTCGCCGCCCCGCGTGATCACCACGGCCGCCGGTCCCGCGGCCAGCCACTCGCGCGGGGTGCCGCCCAGCCATTCCGCGTCCTCCGCGGACAGCTTCAGCAGCGTCACCGAGGGCAGCCAGCCGCGAAAGCGCTCCCGGTAGGCGTCCGCGTCCGGGATCAGCCCCGCCCGGACATTGGGGTCGAGCGCGGTGAACAGCCCCTGAGCGGCGGCGGCCCGCATCAGCTCCTCGTAGGCGCTCGCGCCCGGTTCCAGGACGAGCGAGCAGGTGCCGAAGGACACCGCGCGCGTACCGGCGGGGAGTGCGGCGGGTGCGGTGAACAGACGGTCGGCGGTGCCGTCGACGTAGAAGGAGTACGCGGCCGAGCCGCCGGCGCCGACCGTGGCCACGGCGAGGGTCGTCGGCTCCGGGCCCCGCTGGACGCGCGACACGTCGACCCCGGCCCGCCGCAGCCCGTCGAGCAGGGCCTCGCCGAAGGCGTCGGACGACGTCCGGGAGCAGAAGGCGGTGGGGGAGCCGAGCCTGCCGAGGGCCACGGCGGTGTTGTACGGACCGCCGCCGAGCGCCGGCTTCAGGTCCGCGAGGGCACCCGGGCCCTGCGGCACCAGGTCGATCAGTGCCTCACCGGCGACGACGATCACGAGGCGGTTCCCTTCTCGGACGGCGGGGACGACGCGGTGCGTCCGGCGGCTTCGGCGCGGCCCGGCTCCTGCGGGCACCGCGGGGGCGTGCGGTGGACGAACCCTCACCGCGCGGGCCCACCGTTCCTCGCCGGTCCGGCCACCCGGCCCTCGGCCGTCTTCCGGCCGGGACGCTATCCCATGACCCGGCCCGGCGTAAACGCTCACCTGGGCGAGCGCGTCCCCGGCCCCCCGCCCCCGGGCCGGTCCCTCTGTCCCGGTATCGTCGCTCCGCACACCCCTTGACCAGTGGAGTCCAGATGCCCGCCCGCTCCTTTGCGAGCCGTCGTACCGTCCTTCGAGGGGCCGCAGCGGCCCCGGTCGCCGGGCTCGGCCTGGCCGCGTGCTCCTCGGACCAAGGCGGTGCGGCCTCGTCCGCCGCCACCGAGTCCGTCGACCTCGGCAAGGAGAGCGAGGTCGCGAAGGGCGGGGCGAAGCTCTACCGGGATCACAACGTGGTGGTCAGCCGCGACAAGGACGGCGGCCTCAAGGCGTACAGCACGATCTGCACACACGCGGGATGCCCCATCAACAAGCTGGAGGGGACGACCCTGATCTGCCCCTGCCATGGCAGCCGGTTCGACGCAGTGACGGGCGAAGTCGTCCAGGCACCGGCCACCCAGCCGCTGAGCGAGCTGGCGGTGAAGGCCGCCGACGGCAGGATCGTCGCAGGCCCGGCGGACTGACCGGAGAACGGCCGGGGCCGGTCGGCGCGGCCCCGGGCCGACACCCCAAGCCTCGCGCGCCTCTCAGGCTCACGCGCCTCCCGCACCCCCCGGCGCCTCCCGCGCCTCCGCACCCCCCGCGCCGGCACGTGCGCCCCGTCGTCGTACGGCGCTCGCCCCGGGCCGGCGGCGCGAGCGGTGGTGAACCACTCACTCCCAGTCCCAGGCGATCCCCAGGATGCCCGGCCGGATCCTCGGCTCGACCAGATGCGCGCTGTGATGGGGACCGCACACGGGCAGCTCCTGCCGGCCGGTGCGCGGGGCCGCCGCCGAGTGCTGGGAGAAGCGGTGGCAGCGCACCGGCAGTGCCGCCGCGTCGAAGCGCACCTGGAGCGCGTACTGGCCGCCGGGGGAGCCGCACCGGTGCAGATACTCACGGCACTCCCCGGCCGTGCCGTCCTCCACGGCGTACCGGAAGAGGAAGGTGTCACCCGGACGCAGCCGGGTGCCGAAGAGCAGCTCGGCCACGAGGACGCCGCTGTCCCGGTCCCAGCGCAGGCGGCCGGTGCGGCAGTTCTCCAGGGCGCGCACGGTGACACGCCGGGGATCGCAGCCCGGGTCGCCGTGATGGACGGCGACGAAGCGGTCGACGCCGTCGCGGTGGGCGCGCACGATGTGGTGGGCCTCGCGGCTCGCCAGTTCGCGCCGGGCGCCGATCCGGACGCATTCGTGGTGGCTCAGGGTGCGCAGTCCGCCGTCCGGGGACCAGCCCAGGCCGGTGGTGAGCCGGTCCAGGACGTCCGAGGCCTCGACCAGGGA
This sequence comes from Streptomyces sp. NPDC029296, assembly GCF_055569255.1. Taxonomy (NCBI): domain Bacteria; kingdom Bacillati; phylum Actinomycetota; class Actinomycetes; order Kitasatosporales; family Streptomycetaceae; genus Streptomyces; species Streptomyces sp. NPDC029296. The sequence continues at coordinate 40,907 of NZ_JBVHXT010000009.1, read as the reverse complement.
GCGGTAGGAGCGGCCCGCCGGGCGGTCGTCGCATCCGTGCCCGCCGGGCTCGGCGAGCAGCCGGATCAGCGACTCGTCCGGCAGCCGGAGGATCTCCTCCAGCGCCCGTACGGCCCGCAGCGACTCCGGGCGCTGCGGGCGCCGGGCACCCTGCTGCCAGTAACTCAGGCTGGTGACGCCCACCTTGACCCCGTGGCGCGACAGATGGTGCTGCACCCGCTGGAGCGGCAGTCCGCGTGCGGCGATCGCGGCGCGCAGCGCCACGTGGAAGGGGCCGCCCCGCAGGACCGTGGCCAGTTCCGCGGCGGGGACGTCCGCGTGCTCTGTGGCATGCCGCATGCCGAGGGGCCTCTCTGTGCGTGTCACTACGGCTGGTCACACCGCCTGCGCGGGTGTGCGGGGCCGCCCTCCGCGGGCGTGGCGGACAACCCGTGGCCGGGCACGCCGCGCCCGCACACACGGGTGCACGGCCCCGATTCCCCCGCATTGAAGCGTGTTGACCATGGCCCGACAACACCTCGACCCGGCCGTTCCGGACGACTGGCCGGACCTCACCCTCGCGCGGAGAGGGGAGCGGACCGGCGGGAGCCGGGAACGTGCCGAGATGAGCCCTCGTCCCGGCCCCCGCGGAGGACGGCGCGGCGGCCGGCGGACGCCGGGACCCCGGCACCCCGCATGGCCGGATCCCGACCGCCGCACACAGGCCCGTGGCCGTGCCACGCCGGCCCGGCGGCCCACCGCCGGCTCGGGACGCACCCGAGGTCCGAGGAAGACCGCCGCAGGGAGGCGAGGGTTATCCACAGGCCCGACGCGGTGTCGGTGCTCGCCAGTAGGGTGTGAGACATGGCCGATCCCTCCAGCTACCGCCCCAGGCCGGGTGAGATCCCGGACTCTCCGGGGGTGTACAGGTTCCGTGACGAGCACCGCCGGGTGATCTACGTCGGAAAGGCGAAGAGCCTGCGCCAGCGCCTGGCGAACTACTTCCAGGACCTGGCGAACCTGCACCCGCGCACCCGGACGATGGTGACCACCGCCGCGTCCGTGGAGTGGACGGTGGTGTCCACGGAGGTCGAGGCCCTTCAGCTGGAGTACTCCTGGATCAAGGAGTACGACCCCCGGTTCAACGTCAAGTACCGCGACGACAAGAGCTACCCGTACCTCGCGGTGACCATGAACGAGCAGTTTCCGCGCGTCCAGGTGATGCGCGGTCACAAGAAGAAGGGCGTCCGGTATTTCGGGCCCTACGGCCACGCGTGGGCCATCCGGGACACCGTCGACCTGCTGCTGCGGGTGTTCCCGGTGCGCACCTGCTCGGCCGGTGTCTTCAAGAACGCCACCCGCACCGGCCGGCCCTGTCTGCTCGGCTACATCGGCAAGTGCTCCGCGCCCTGCGTGGGCCGGATCACCCCCGAGGACCACTGGGACCTGGCCGACGAGTTCTGCGACTTCATGGCCGGCCGCACCGGCACCCACCTCCGCCGCCTGGAGAAGCAGATGACGGAGGCGGCCGAGGAGATGGAGTACGAGCGGGCGGCCCGCCTGCGCGACGACATCGGGGCCCTGAAGAAGGCCATGGAGAAGAACGCGGTCGTCCTCGCCGACGCGACCGACGCCGACCTCATCGCCGTCGCCGAGGACGAGCTGGAGGCGGCCGTGCAGATCTTCCACGTACGCGGCGGCCGGGTCCGCGGACAGCGCGGCTGGGTCACCGACAAGGTCGAGGACGTCACCACCGGCGCCCTGGTCGAGCACGCCCTCCAGCAGCTGTACGGCGAGGAGAGCGGGGACGCCGTCCCCAAGGAGGTGCTGGTCCCGGCCCTGCCCGAGCCGGTCGAGCCGGTACAGGAGTGGCTGACCGTCCGCCGGGGATCGAACGTGTCGCTGCGCATCCCGCAGCGCGGCGACAAGAAGGCGCTCATGGAGACCGTGCAGCGCAACGCCCAGCAGTCCCTCGTGCTGCACAAGACCAAGCGCGCCTCCGACCTGACCACCCGCTCGCGCGCGCTGGAGGAGATCGCCGAGGCCCTCGGCCTGGACAGCGCCCCGCTGCGGATCGAGTGCTACGACATCTCCCACCTCCAGGGCGACGACGTGGTGGCCTCCATGGTCGTCTTCGAGGACGGGCTGCAGCGCAAGAGCGAGTACCGCCGCTTCCAGATCAAGGGCTTCGCCGGCCAGGACGACGTCCGCTCCATGCACGAGGTGATCAGCCGCCGCTTCCGGCGCTACCTCGCCGAGCAGGAGCGGACGGGGGAGTGGGCCGACGGCACCGACGTCCCCGGCACCGACGGCACCGGCGCCGGGACCGGTGACGGCGCGCTCGCCGGCCCCGAGGTGATCACGGACTCCCTGAAGGACGACGACGGCCGGCCCCGGAAGTTCGCCTACCCGCCCCAGCTGGTGGTCGTCGACGGTGGCCGGCCGCAGGTCGCCGCGGCCCAGCGCGCCCTGGACGAGCTGGGCATCGACGACATCGCCGTCTGCGGCCTCGCCAAGCGGCTGGAGGAGGTCTGGGTGCCCGGCGAGGACGACCCGGTGATCCTGCCCCGCACCAGCGAGGGCCTCTACCTGCTCCAGCGGGTGCGCGACGAGGCGCACCGCTTCGCGATCGGCTACCAGCGCGCCAAGCGCGCCAAGCGCTTCCGCGCGGGCCCGCTGGACGACGTCCCCGGCCTGGGAGAAACCCGCAAGCAGGCGCTCATCAAGCATTTCGGCTCGGTGAAGAAGCTGCGGTCCGCCACAATCGAGCAGATCCAGGAAGTACCCGGGATAGGCCGGAAGACGGCGGAGACCATCGCCGTGGCCCTCGCCCAGGCGGCCCCGGCCGCACCCGCCGTGAACACGGCGACCGGAGAGATCATTGAGGACGAGGAGCCCGGTACGACGGGGGACTCCTCGGGGGAGCCCGTGACCGCGGGCGTCCCGGACGAGCGACGGGGGCAGGAGACATGACGGAGCACGACGCACAGCGAGATCGGACGCACGGCGCCACGGGCGACCAGGGCGTCCGGCACGGCACCGGCCAGGGCCCGGCCCGGCCCGACGCCGTCCGGGAGACGGGCCAGGACAACGGAGCACAGGTGAGTACGGGCAGCGAGACAGCCGGGGTCCCCGAGGCGGCCATCCCCGAGCTGGTGATCATCTCCGGCATGTCCGGAGCCGGCCGGTCCACGGCCGCCAAGTGTCTGGAGGACCTCGGCTGGTTCGTCGTGGACAACCTGCCGCCCGCCCTCATCCCCACCATGGTGGAGCTGGGCGCCCGCTCGCAGGGCAACGTGGCGCGGATCGCGGTCGTCGTGGACGTGCGCGGCCGGCGCTTCTTCGACAACCTCCGCGAGTCCCTCGCCGACCTGGACACCCGGGGCGTCACCCGGCGGATCGTCTTCCTGGAGTCCTCCGACGAGGCCCTGGTCCGCCGCTTCGAGTCGGTGCGCCGCCCGCACCCGCTCCAGGGCGACGGACGCATCGTGGACGGCATCGCCGCCGAACGCGAGCTGCTGCGCGAGCTGCGCGGCGACGCCGACCTGGTGATCGACACCTCCAGCCTGAACGTGCACGAGCTGCGCGCCAAGATGGACGCCCAGTTCGCCGGCGAGGAGGAGCCCGAGCTGCGGGCCACGGTGATGTCCTTCGGCTTCAAGTACGGCCTCCCGGTCGACGCCGACCTGGTCGCGGACATGCGGTTCCTGCCCAACCCCCACTGGGTCCCGGAGCTGCGTCCCTACACCGGCCTCAACGAGGAGGTCGCGGCCTACGTCTTCAACCAGCCCGGCGCCAAGGAGTTCCTCGACCGGTACGCCGAACTCCTGCGGCTCATCGCCGCCGGGTACCGGCGCGAGGGCAAGCGGTATGTGACCATCGCCATCGGCTGTACGGGGGGCAAGCACCGCTCGGTCGCGATGTCGGAGAAGCTCGCCGCGCGGCTCGCGGCCGAGGGCGTGGAGACGGTGGTCGTGCACCGGGACATGGGACGGGAATGACGGAACGTACACCGCGGCTGGGCAGGCTGCGCCGGATGGTGCCCGAGGCACGCGCCGGACGCCCGGTCGAGGCCCGCGGGGGCCGGCCCCGCCGGCGCGGCGCCCAGCCCAAGGTGGTCGCGCTCGGCGGCGGCATGGGCCTGTCCGCGTCGCTCGCCGCGCTGCGCCGGATCACCGGCGATCTCACCGCCGTCGTCACCGTGGCCGACGACGGCGGCTCCAGCGGCCGGCTCAGGGACGAGCTGGGCGTGCTGCCGCCCGGCGACCTGCGCAAGGCGCTGGCCGCGCTGTGCGGCGACGACGAGTGGGGCCAGACCTGGGCCAGGGTCATCCAGCACCGCTTCCAGTCCCAGGGCGATCTGCACGAGCACGCGGTCGGCAACCTGCTGATCGTCGCCCTGTGGGAACAGCTCGGCGACCATGTGCAGGCCCTGGACCTGGTCGGCAAGCTGCTCGGCGCGCACGGCCGGGTGCTGCCGATGTCCGCCGTGCCGCTGGAGCTGCAGGCCCTGGTCAAGGGACACGACCCGGAGCGCCCGGACGACGTGGACACGGTGCGCGGGCAGGCGACCGTCGCCCTCACGCCCGGTGAGGTGCAGTCCGTGCACCTCGTGCCCAACGACCCGCCCGCCGTCCCCGAGGCCGTGGCGGCGGTCCTGGACGCGGACTGGGTGGTGCTCGGCCCCGGCTCCTGGTTCTCCTCGGTCATCCCGCACCTGCTGGTGCCCGAGTTGCTGGACGCCCTCACCGAGACCAAGGCGCGCCGTGTGCTCTCCTTGAACCTGGCGCCGCAGCCGGGAGAAACCGAGGGCTTCTCCCCGCAGCGTCATTTGGAGGTTTTGGGGCGACACGCCCCTAAACTCGCCCTGGACGTGGTGCTGGCCGACGAGGCCGCCGTGCCCGACCGCGATTCGCTCACCGAGGCCGCCAAGCGGCTGGGAGCGGCGGTCGAGCTGGCGCCGGTGGCCCGGACCGACGGATCGCCCCGGCACGACCCGGAGCTGTTGGCCGCCGCGTACGACCGTATTTTTCGGATGCATGGAAGGATCGGCCCATGGCGATGACGGCAGCGGTGAAGGACGAGATCTCCCGGCTCCCCGTCACCCGGACCTGCTGCAGGAAGGCGGAGGTCTCCGCCATCCTGCGGTTCGCCGGCGGCCTCCACCTGGTGAGCGGGCGCATCGTGATCGAGGCCGAGCTGGACACCGCGATGGCGGCGCGCCGGCTCAAGCGGGACATCCTGGAGATCTTCGGCCACAGCTCCGAGCTGATCGTGATGGCCCCCGGCGGGCTGCGCCGCGGCTCCCGGTACGTCGTACGGGTCGTCGCCGGCGGTGACCAGCTGGCCCGGCAGACCGGCCTGGTCGACGGGCGGGGCCGGCCGATCCGCGGGCTGCCCCCGCAGGTGGTCTCCGGGGCCACCTGCGATGCCGAGGCGGCCTGGCGGGGGGCCTTCCTGGCGCACGGCTCGCTGACCGAACCCGGCCGCTCCTCCTCCCTGGAGGTGACCTGCCCGGGCCCGGAGGCGGCGCTCGCCCTGGTCGGCGCCGCCCGCCGGCTGTCCATCGCCGCGAAGGCCCGCGAGGTGCGCGGGGTGGACCGGGTGGTCGTCCGCGACGGCGACGCGATCGGCGCCCTGCTCACCCGGCTCGGCGCGCACGAGTCGGTGCTGGCCTGGGAGGAGCGCCGGATGCGCCGCGAGGTGCGGGCCACGGCCAACCGGCTCGCCAACTTCGACGACGCCAACCTGCGCCGCTCGGCCAGGGCCGCCGTGGCCGCCGGCGCCCGGGTCCAGCGCGCCCTGGAGATCCTCGGCGACGAGGTTCCCGAGCACCTCGCCGCCGCCGGCCGGCTGCGCATGGAGCACAAGCAGGCCTCCCTGGAGGAGCTGGGGGCGCTCGCCGACCCGCCGCTGACGAAGGACGCCGTCGCGGGCCGTATCCGCCGGCTGCTGGCGATGGCCGACAAGCGCGCCGCCGACCTCGGCATCCCGGGCACGGAGGCCAACCTCACCGAGGAACTGGCCGACAACCTGGCCGGCTGAACCGGACGGATCGTCAATTCGCCGGTGCCGTCGTCCCCCCGTTCGGGTGGTCGGCACCGGCGTTCGCATGTCCATGAGGCGCCCTTGACTCGATCATCGAGTGCCATGAGCCTGGCAGCCTGTTCGCCGCTGGTGCGGACCACCTGTAGGGGGGTTCATGAGACACAGAGCGAGATCGATCCTCGCTGTCGGCGCGCTGATGATCGGCGGAGCGAGCCTCACACCCACGGCCCAGGCACGGAGCGACGGCCCGGCACCCACGGGGCCCGACGAGATCGGGGTCTACCGCGCGGAGGTCACCCGGCAGCAGGTACCCCTGCTGCTGAAGGCCGGTCAGGACGGCCACGAACTCGGTGAGCCGGCGGCCGCGGGCGGCCGGACCCGGGTCGAGGTCTACCTCACCGGCAAGCAGGCCGCCCGGCTGCGCGAGCAGGGCGTGGCCCTCACCGAACACACCCTCTCCGCCCCGGCCCGGGCCCGGGTGGAGGACGCCGCCCAGGGCGTGTTCCGCCCGTACGGCGGAAAGGGCGGACTCAAGGAGGAGATCCTCCGCACTGCCCGGGCCCACCCCGGCCTCACCAAGGTCGAGTCCATCGGGAAGACCGTCAACGGCCAGGACATCCTGGCGCTCAAACTGACCAGGAACGCGCGGACGTCGCGGGACGGCTCCAGGCCGGCCGTGCTCTACATGTCCAACCAGCACGCGCGCGAGTGGATCACACCGGAGATGACCCGCCGGCTGATGCACCACTACCTGGACCACTACGCGACCGACCGGCGCGTCCGGAGAATCGTCGACTCGACAGAGCTGTGGTTCGTCCTCTCGGCCAACCCCGACGGCTACGACTACACCTTCAAGGACCCCGGCACCCGCCTGTGGCGCAAGAACCTGCGGGACGTCGACGGCGACGGCGCCATCGGCGTGGGCGACGGCGTCGACCTCAACCGCAACTTCGCCTACAAGTGGGGCTACGACAACGAGGGTTCGTCTCCCGACCCCACCAGCCAGACCTACCGCGGCCCGAGTCCCGGCTCCGAACCCGAGACCAGGGCCTTGGACGCCCTGGAGAAGCGGGTCGGCTTCCGCTACGGCATCAACTACCACTCCGCCGCCGAACTCCTGCTCTACGGCGTGGGCTGGCAGGTGGCCACGCCGACGCCCGACGACGTCCTCTACCGGGCACTGGCCGGCACCCCGGACAACTCGGCCGTCCCCGGCTACCGTCCGCAGGTCTCCTCGGAGCTGTACACCACCAACGGCGAGGCGGACGGCCACGCGTCGAACGTCAACGGGATGGCCATGTTCACCCCGGAGATGTCGACCTGTCAGACCGCCTCGGACAGCGACCCGGACGACGCCTGGAACCGCGGCGACTGCCGGTCGTCCTTCACCTTCCCCGACGACGAGACGCTGATCCAGCGGGAGTTCGCGAAGAACGTCCCGTTCGCGCTCTCCGTCGCCGAGACCGCGGCGCACCCCGACCGGCCGGTCTCCACCGTCGGCCTGGACGCCGCCGACTTCACCCCGGCCTCGTTCACCACGTCGTACTCCCGGGGCGCGGACCAGGAGGTCGCGGTCGTCGCCCGCAAGGCGGTCCGGGACAAGGAGCTGAGGTACCGCGTCAACGGCGGCCGCACGCTCGACCAGGCGCTCAGGCCCTGGAAGGGCGGCGAGGTCTACGGCGGCGAGGACAACCTCTACTTCGACGAGTACCGCGCCAAGGTGCGGGACGGCGAGCCGGGCGACCGGGTCGAGGTGTGGTTCACCGGCGAGACCGGGAGCGGAAGGAAGGTCTCCAGCCCCCACTTCACCTACACCGTCGCCCGGCGGCCGGCCGCCGACACCCTGGTGGTCGCCGAGGAGGGCACCGCCGCCGGCCAGGCGCGGGCCTACGCGGACGCGGTCCGGGCCGCCGGACACCGGGCCGTCGTCTGGGACGTGGCCACGCAGGGCGCCCCGGACCCGCTCGGCGTGCTGAAGCACTTCCGGACGGTCGTGCACTACTCCGGCCCGGACGGCCCCGGCAACGCCACCCAGCTGCGGCTGCGCGCCTACCTCAACGAGGGCGGCAGGCTGATCGAGGCCGGCGAGCGGGCCGGCGGCAGCGTCGACCTCGGCGACGGCACCCTCTCCGACGACTTCAGCCAGTACTACCTGGGCGCCTACAGCCGTACGCCGGCCGGAAGGGCCACCGGCTTCACCGGCTCCGGTGCGCTCGCCGGCGCCGGCGGCGCCCTCGGCGACGCGCCCGGCAACCCGCTCGACGCGGCGGGCGCCTACGCCGTCACCTCCGAGGAACTGCCGGTCGCCGCGTTCCCGCAGTTCGACAGCGCGGGCGCGGGGACGTTCAGCGGAACGGTCAATCCCTACGGGCCGTACACGGGTGCCTTCATGGCCGCCGCCGTGCACACCGACAACGCCTACAAGCGGCTCGCCCGCACCGTCGACCTCACCTCGGTCGCCGCCGCCGACAGGCCGGCCCTGAGCACCCGGCTGCTGTGGGACACGGAGCCCGGCTACGACCACGTGGTGGTGGAGGCGCACACCGTGGGCGCCGACGACTGGACCACGCTGCCGGAGGCCTCGGGAGCCACCCGGACGACCGTGCCGGACGAGTGCGGCGCCCTGACCGCGCTGCACCCCTGGCTGAAGCACTATCTGACGCCGTCGGCCGCCGACTGCTCCGCGACCGGCTCCAGCGGTGCCTGGAACAGCCTCTCCGGCGCCTCCGCCGGCTGGCAGCGGGTGGGCTTCGACCTGAGCGCGTACGCAGGGAAGCAGGTCGAGGTCTCGATCGGCTACCTCACCGACACCGGCACCGGCGGCCGGGGCGTCCTCGCCGACGACGCCTCGCTGGTCGTCGGCGGCGCGGCGCGGGAGACCGAGGGCTTCGAGTCGTCCCTGGGCGCCTGGCGGGCGGTCGGACCGCCCGCGGGCAGTGTGCCGGTCCGCAAGGACTGGGCCCGCACCGGGGCCCTGTTCCGGACGTACGCGGCGGTCACCACGGGCGACACCGTGCTGCTCGGCTTCGGGCTGGAACAGATGGTCTCGGCCGCCGGCCGGGCGGCCCTGCTGGGGAAGGCGTTCGCCGCGCTCGACAGGTGAGCGGAGACCCCTCTCAACGGTGCGCGGACGAGCAGTTCATCAAGTGAGCCGACCCGCTCACGAACGAGTGAAAACAACGTCGGAAGCGCCTGGCATTCCGTACTAAATGCGGGTGATTCCGCTGTCGATCCGGGGCGGTCCGTACCTCTACTGGCCGGTACGGACCGCCTGCCCGTGTATGGGTTGTCTCGATGTCACCCAGGGGGCCTCGGAGAGGTAGGGTCGGGGGTGGTCGGGGACATCCCAAACAGAGCTCGCCGGCACCGCATAGCCGGCGTACCAACGAGGAGATCGGTTCGTGACGATCCGCGTAGGCATCAACGGCTTCGGCCGCATCGGTCGTAACTACTTCCGCGCGCTGCTGGAGCAGGGAGCGGACATCGAGGTTGTGGCTGTCAACGACCTGGGTGACACCGCGACCACCGCCCACCTGCTGAAGTACGACACGATCCTGGGCCGCCTCAAGCAGGAGGTCTCCCACACCGCCGACACGATCACCGTCGACGGCCACACCATCAAGGTGCTCTCCGAGCGCAACCCGGCCGACATCCCGTGGGGCGAGCTGGGCGTCGACATCGTCATCGAGTCCACCGGCATCTTCACCAAGCGCGAGGACGCCGCCAAGCACCTCGCGGGCGGCGCCAAGAAGGTCCTCATCTCGGCTCCGGCCAAGGACGAGGACATCACCATCGTCATGGGCGTCAACCAGGACAAGTACGACCCGGCGCAGCACAACGTCATCTCCAACGCCTCCTGCACCACCAACTGTGTGGCGCCGATGGCCAAGGTCCTCGACGAGAACTTCGGCATCGTCAAGGGCCTGATGACGACGGTGCACGCGTACACGAACGACCAGCGCATCCTGGACTTCCCGCACAAGGACCTGCGCCGCGCCCGTGCCGCCGCCGAGAACATCATCCCGACCACCACGGGTGCCGCCAAGGCCACCGCCCTGGTCCTGCCGCACCTCAAGGGCAAGCTGGACGGCATGGCCATGCGCGTCCCGGTCCCGACCGGCTCGGTCACCGACCTGGTCGTGGAGCTGAGCCGCGAGGTCACCAAGGAAGAGGTCAACGCCGCCTTCCAGAAGGCCGCCGAGGGCGAGCTGAAGGGCCTCCTCGACTACACCGAGGACCAGATCGTCTCCTCCGACATCGTCAACGCCCCGGCGTCCTGCACCTTCGACTCCTCCCTGACCATGGTCCAGGAGGGCAAGAACGTGAAGGTCATCGGTTGGTACGACAACGAGTGGGGCTACTCCAACCGCCTCGTGGACCTCACGGTCTTCGTCGGCAACCAGCTCTGATCGCAAACCGCAGGACCCCGAAGTGAGAGCAGGGCTCGGGCAGCGCACCGCCGCGCTGTCCGGGCCCTGTCCCACGTACCGACCCCGCCCTTTTACGATCAGGTGCACACGAGCCCTCCTCAGGAGACCACCCCATGAAGACGATCGACGAACTTCTCGCCGACGGCGTGAGCGGCAAGCGGGTCTTCGTCCGCGCCGACCTCAACGTGCCGCTGGCCGACGGGACCATCACCGACGACGGCCGCATCCGCGCCGTCCTGCCCACCGTCAAGGCCCTGGCGGACGCGGGCGCCAAGGTGGTCGTCGCCTCGCACCTGGGCCGCCCCAAGGGCGCCCCGGACCCCGCCTTCTCGCTGCTGCCCGCGGCCGAGCGCCTCGGCGAACTGCTCGGCGCCCCGGTGGCCTTCGCCGAGGACACCGTCGGCCCCGCCGCCCACGAGGCCGTCGACGGCCTCCAGCCGGGCCAGGTCGCGGTCATCGAGAACCTGCGTTTCAACCCCGGCGAGACGTCCAAGGACGACACGGAGCGAGGGGAGTTCGCCGACCGGCTCGCCGCCCTCGCGGACGTCTACGTGGGCGACGGCTTCGGCGCCGTCCACCGCAAGCACGCCTCCGTCTTCGACCTCCCGGCCCGGCTGCCGCACTACGCCGGCCACCTGATCGCCACCGAGGTCGGCGTCCTGAAGCAGCTCACCGAGGACGTCAAGCGGCCGTACGCGGTCGTGCTCGGCGGTGCCAAGGTGTCCGACAAGCTGGGCGTCATCGACCACCTGCTGGAGAAGGCCGACCGCATCCTCGTCGGCGGCGGCATGGCCTATACCTTCCTCAAGGCCCAGGGCCACGAGGTCGGCATCTCCCTGCTCCAGGAGGACCAGGTCCCGGCGGTCAAGGAGTACATGAAGCGTGCCGAGGAGCGCGGCGTGGAATTCGTCCTCCCCGTCGACGTCCTCGTCTCGACCGAATTCCCGGACCTGAAGACCAAGGCCCCGGCCAACCCCACCACGGTCGCCGCGACCGCCATCCCGGCCGACCAGGAGGGTCTGGACATCGGTCCGGAGACCCGCACGCTGTACGCTTCGAAGCTCGCCGACGCCGCGACCGTCTTCTGGAACGGTCCCATGGGCGTCTTCGAGCACCCCGACTACGCCGAGGGCACCAAGGCGGTCGCCCAGGCCCTCGTCGACTCCGACGGCTTCACCGTCGTCGGCGGCGGTGACTCCGCCGCGGCCGTGCGCACGCTCGGCTTCGACGAGAAGGCATTCGGCCACATCTCGACCGGTGGCGGCGCCTCCCTCGAATACCTCGAGGGCAAGACGCTCCCCGGCCTCGCCGCACTGGAGGACTGACCTCAATGAGCACGCGCACGCCGCTGATGGCGGGCAACTGGAAGATGAACCTCAACCACCTCGAGGCCATCGCCCACGTCCAGAAGCTCGCCTTCGCCCTGGCCGACAAGGACTACGAGGCCGTGGAGGTCGCCGTCCTGCCGCCCTTCACCGACCTGCGCTCCGTGCAGACCCTGGTCGACGGCGACAAGCTCAAGATCAAGTACGGCGCCCAGGACATCTCCCGGCACGACTCCGGTGCCTACACCGGCGAGATCTCCGGCTCCATGCTGGCCAAGCTGAAGTGCACCTACGTGGCGATCGGCCACTCCGAGCGCCGCCAGTACCACCACGAGACCGACGAGCTGGTCAACGCCAAGGTCAAGGCCGCCTACAAGCACGGTCTCACCCCGATCCTGTGCGTCGGCGAGGAGCTGGACGTCCGCGAGGCGGGCAACCACGTCGCCCACACCCTCGCCCAGGTCGAGGGCGGTCTGAAGGACCTCCCGGCCGAGCAGGCCGAGACCGTCGTGATCGCCTACGAGCCCGTGTGGGCCATCGGCACCGGCAAGGTCTGCGGCGCCGAGGACGCCCAGGAGGTCTGCGCCGCGATCCGCGCCAAGATCGCCGAGCTGTACTCCCAGGACGTGGCCGACAAGGTCCGCATCCAGTACGGCGGCTCCGTGAAGTCGGGCAACTGCGCCGAGATCATGGCCCAGCCCGACATCGACGGCGCCCTGGTCGGCGGCGCCTCGCTGGACGCCGACGAGTTCGTCAAGATCGTGCGCTTCCGCGATCAGTGACGCCGGGCCGTGAGTAGGCGGTAGCGGCGATACGTCGTACTCTTGCGGGGGCACAGCCGAGGGCTGTGCCCCCGTCGTCCATCCGAATCCGAGGAAGTTGGTCCAGCCGTGGTTTTGGGGTTCTCGATCGCCCTGATCGTCTTCAGCCTGCTGCTGATGCTGCTGGTGCTGATGCACAAGGGGAAGGGCGGCGGCCTGTCCGACATGTTCGGCGGTGGCATGCAGTCCTCCGTCGGCGGTTCCTCGGTCGCCGAGCGCAACCTCGACCGGATCACCATCGTGATCGGCGTGCTGTGGTTCGCGTGCATCATCGTCCTCGGCCTCGTGATGAAGTCGAACAACTGACACGCGACCGTGAACCGGCCGCAGGCCCGGGTCGCACCACGTATTTCCCACGCAAAGCCCCATGTTGGGTACGCGCCTGTGAGCGCGGCCTATCATGGGGCTTGCGTCTGGGTGTGGGGGCCGGTAACTCCAATCACTGGACGCGCGTTGGGCCTTACGTAGACTGAGGCGCTCGCGGCGAAGCGAAACGCCGACTCGCTTCGCGGCACCATCACGCAGGGAGTTACGACCGTGGCAAGTGGCAACGCGATCCGAGGTAGCCGGGTCGGGGCGGGGCCGATGGGCGAGGCCGAGCGCGGCGAGTCCGCGCCGCGTCTGCGCATCTCCTTCTGGTGCTCCAACGGGCACGAGACGCAGCCCAGCTTCGCCAGCGACGCGCAGGTTCCCGAGACCTGGGACTGTCCCCGCTGCGGCTTCCCGGCCGGCCAGGACCGGGACAACCCGCCGGCCCCGCCGCGCACCGAGCCCTACAAGACGCATCTCGCGTACGTCCGCGAGCGGCGCAGCGACGCGGACGGCGAGGCGATCCTCGCCGAGGCGCTCGCCAAACTGCGCGGCGAGATCTAGGACTTCTCACCGGCCGGGTGCCCACGGGCGCCCGGCCGGAGCCGTCCGTGCCCAGGCGACGCCGGCCGATTGTCAGTGGCGCCCTCTACGGTGTGCGCATCGGCACGTCGTGAGGGGGAAAGCGTGGCCGGGGTCGAGTCGGAGAGCGGGGGAACACCCGCCTGGCGCGGGGGATTCGGGCGGTTGTGGACGGCCGCCGTGGTCTCCCGGTCCGGTGACGCGTTGCGTACCTCCGCGTTGCCGCTGCTCGCCGTGCGCCTCACCGACGATCCCCTCGCCGTCGCCTCCGTCACCGTCTGCGGCTATCTGCCCTGGCTGCTGTTCGGGTTGCTCGGGGGTGCCGTGGCGGACCGGGTCGACCAGCGGCGGGCGATGTGGCTGGTGGACACCGTACGGGGCGTGCTCGTCGCCGGCTTCGCCCTCGCCGTGGGCCTGGGGCACGCCTCCGTCCCGCTGCTGATCGCCCTCGCCTTCTCGCTCACCGCCCTCCAGACGCTCTTCGACAACGCCGCCACGGCCCTGCTGCCCTCCCTGGTGGCACGCGGGGCGCTGGGCAGCGCCAACGCCCGGTTGATGACCGGTCAGCAACTCGCGGGCGGGCTGCTCGCGGCCCCGTTCGTACCGCTGCTGCTGGCGGCCGGCGCGTGCACGCCGTTCGCGGCGGACGCCGGCACCTATCTGGTGGCCGCCGCGCTCGTGGCCTCCCTGCGGACACGGCCGCCGGAACGGGAGCCGCGTGCGGCCGGCAGCACCCTGCGCTCGGAGATCGGCGCGGGCCTGCGCGCCCTGGGCCGGGACCGGGTGCTGCGCGCGGTGTGCCTGGCGACCCTACTGTGCAACATCGGCATGGGCGCCCTGATCGCCACGCTGGCGCTGCACGTCACCCGCTGGCTGGACGCCGGCGACACCGGCTATGTCGCCGCCATGACGGCGTACTCGGCCGGCGGCCTGGCCGGCGGATTCGTCGCCCAGCGGGTGGCCCGCCGTACGGGACGGGTCCGGGCCCTGCTGTTCGGCTGCGCGGTCCAGACGGGCGCGCTGCTGCTCATCGGCTCCGTGCGGCACGTGGCCGCGCTGGTCGCCGGCATGCTGCTGCTCGGCGCGATGACCATGGTGTGGAACGTCAACCAGGTCACACTGATGCAGCAACGCGGCCCCGAGTCGATGAGGGGCCGCATCGCCGCCGCCTTCCGCATCGCCTCCGTCTCCGGCGCCCCGCTCGGCGCGCTCCTCGGCGGCGCCGTGGCCGGGCTGTACGGCCTCAACGGACCCGCCCTGCTCGCGGCCGTCCTGTTCGCCTCGGCCGTCACCGCGCTGATACCGCTGCGCAAGCGGGACATACGTGTGGTGACGCCGGACGACGACTCGCACCGGACGCTGATCAATTAGGTTGGAACCGGCAGCGGTCAAGGTCGCAGGAAAGAAGGCTGAAGTCGGACATGAACGCAGACGGCCGTACCAGGCTCCACGAGACGCCCGAGTGGACCGCCCTCGCCGAGCACCGCGAGGAGCTGGCGGACACCCGGCTGAGGGAACTGTTCGCCGCCGACCCCGGACGCGGCACCGGGTACACGCTCCAGGTCGGCGACCTGTACATCGACTACTCGAAGCACCTGGTCACCGACGACACCCTGCGGCTGCTGCGCGAGCTGGCCGCGGCGACGGACGTCTTCGGCCTGCGGGACGCCATGTTCCGCGGCGAGAAGATCAACGTCACCGAGGACCGGGCGGTGCTGCACACCGCGCTGCGCGCCCCCCGGGACGCCGTGATCGAGGTCGACGGCGAGAACGTGGTGCCCAAGGTGCACGCGGTGCTGGACAGGATGGCCGGCTTCGCCGACCGGGTCCGCTCCGGCGAGTGGACCGGGTACACGGGCAAGCGCATCAGGAACGTGGTCAACGTCGGCATCGGTGGCTCCGACCTCGGCCCCGCGATGGCCTACGAGGTGCTGCGCAGCTTCGCCGACCGGGATCTCACGGTCCGCTTCGTGTCGAACGTGGACGGGGCCGACCTGCACGAGGCGATCCGGGACCTGGACCCGGCTCAGACCCTGTTCATCATCGCCTCCAAGACCTTCACCACCATCGAGACCATCACCAACGCCACCTCCGCGCGCCAGTGGCTGCTGGCCGCGCTCGGTGACGAGAAGGCCGTGGCGAAGCACTTCGTGGCGCTGTCCACGAACGCCGGCAAGGTCGCCGACTTCGGCATCGACACGGACAACATGTTCGAGTTCTGGGACTGGGTCGGCGGGCGGTACTCCTACGACTCCGCGATCGGCCTGTCCCTGATGATCGCGATCGGCCCGGACCGGTTCCGGGAGATGCTCGACGGCTTCCGGCTCGTCGACGACCACTTCCGCACCGCGCCCGCCGAGGCCAACGCGCCGCTGCTGCTGGGCCTGCTGGGCATCTGGTACGGCAACTTCCACGACGCCCAGTCGCACGCGGTGCTGCCGTACTCGCACTACCTGTCGAAGTTCACCGCCTACCTCCAGCAGCTCGACATGGAGTCCAACGGCAAGTACGTCGCCCGTGACGGCGAGCGGGTCGACTGGCAGACCGGGCCGGTGGTCTGGGGCACGCCCGGCACCAACGGGCAGCACGCCTACTACCAGTTGATCCACCAGGGCACCAAGCTGATCCCGGCGGACTTCATCGGCTTCGCCGAGCCGGTCGCCGAGCTGAGCGGGGAACTCAAGGCCCAGCACGACCTGCTGATGGCCAACTTCTTCGCCCAGACCCAGGCGCTCGCCTTCGGCAAGACGGCCGAGGAGGTCCGCGCCGAGGGCGTGCCCGAGGAACTGGTCCCGCACAAGACCTTCCGGGGCGACCGGCCCACCACGACGATCCTGGCCCGGGAGCTGACCCCGTCCGTGCTCGGCCAGCTGATCGCCCTCTACGAACACAAGGTGTTCGTCCAGGGCGCGGTGTGGAACATCGACTCCTTCGACCAGTGGGGCGTGGAGCTGGGCAAGGTCCTCGCCAAGCGCGTCGAGCCCGCGCTCACCGAGGGCGCCGAGGTCCCCGGCCTGGACGCGTCGACGAAGGCGCTGGTGGCCAGGTACCGGGAGCTGCGCGGCCGGAGCTGAGCCGGGCCCCGGGAAAAGCGGACGGCGGGGGCCGGGGCCCCCGCCGTCCGTCGTCGCGGCCGGCGTCTCAGGGCGACGCCGGCGGATACAGCGACCGCGGCAGCTGCGAGGCCGCGGCCGAGTCCAGCAGCCACAGGGTGCGCCGGGTGCCGTACGCGCCCGCTGCCGGGGCCTGGATCTCGCCCGCGCCGGACAGGGCGATGGCCGCGGCCTCCGCCTTGTCCTCGCCGGCCGCGAGCAGCCAGACCTCGCGGGCCGCGCGGATCGCCGGGAGGGTGAGGGTGATCCGGGTCGGCGGGGGCTTGGGCGCGCCGTGCACGCCGACCACCGTGCGCTCGGTCTCCCGCACGGCCGGCAGCTCCGGGAAGAGCGAGGCCACATGGGTGTCCGGGCCGACGCCCAGCATCAGGACGTCGAAGGCGGGCACCGCGCCGTGGTTCTCCGGCCCGGCCGCCTTCGCCAGCTCCGCCGCGTACGCCTCGGCCGCCGCCTCGACGTCCGTGCCGTGGGGGCCGTCGGAGGCGGGCATGGCGTGCACGCGCTCCGGGTCCAGCGGGACGGAGTCGAGCAGGGCCTCACGGGCCTGCGTGACGTTGCGCTCGGGGTCGCCCTCGGGGAGGTAGCGCTCGTCGCCCCACCACAGGTCGAGCCGGCCCCAGTCGACGGCGTCCCGGGCGGGTGCCGCCGCCAGCGCGGCCAGCAGGCCGTTGCCGTTGCGGCCGCCGGTGAGGACCACGGACGCGGTGCCCCGGGAGGCCTGCGCGTCCACGATCTTCGTGATCAGGCGGGCCGCGGCGGCCTGCGCCATCAGCTCCTTGTCGTGGTGGACGACCAGCTGCGGTGTGCTCACTTCGCCGTCGCCTTCCTCGCCGGTGCCTTCTTCGCGGTCTTGGCCGCCGCCTTCTTCGCGGGGGCCTTGGCCGCCTCCTCCACCGGCTCCGGCTCGGCGACCGGCTCGGCCGCCGCCTCCGGATCAGCGGCCCCGGGGGCAGTGGCCGGTTCGGCGGCCGGTTCGGCCGGGGTCTCGCCGGCCTGCCGGGGCACCGTGGTCAGCCGCTCCACGCCGTAACGCAGCGCCGACGCGTAGGTGTCGTCCGGGTCCAGCCGGCGCAGCTCCTCCGCGATCAGCTCGGCGGTGTCCCGCCGCTTCAGCGCGACCGCGCGGGCCGGCTGGCCCTCGATGGCGAGCGTGGCCAGCGAGCCGTCCGCGCGGTCCAGCGTGATCGGGCCCCGGCTGGTGTCCAGACGGACGGCCGTGAGCCCCGGGCCGGGGGACGGGGAGCGCCGGACGGGGACGTCCAGCCGGTCCGCGAGCCACATCGCCAGCAGCTCACAGCTCGGGTTGAACTCCTCGCCCTCCACCTCGACGCCGCGTACCTCGCAGTCGATCTGGTCCAGGGCCGCCGCCAGCATGGAGCGCCACGGCGTGATCCGGGTCCAGGACAGGTCGGTGTCGCCGGGCGTGTAGGCCGCGGCGCGGGCGGACAGCTCCCGCACCGGCTGCTCGGCGGCGTAGCTGTCGGTGACCCGGCGCTGGGCGAGCGCGCCCAGCGGGTCCTTCGCCGGGTCGAGCGGCGCGTTCACCGGCCACCACACGACGACCGGGGCGTCCGGCAGCAGCAGCGGCAGGACCACCGAGTCGGCGTGCTCGACGACCTCGCCGTACAGCCGCAGGACCACCGTCTCGCCGGTGCCCGCGTCCGCGCCCACCCGCACCTCGGCGTCCAGGCGCGAGGCGGTGCGGTCGCGCGGGCCGCGGGAGACCCGCTTGACGACGACGAGGGTGCGCGAGGGGTGCTCGCGCGAGGCGTCGTTGGCGGCCTTCAGGGCGTCGTAGGCGTTCTCCTCGTCGGTGACGATGACGAGGGTGAGGACCATGCCGACGGCTGGTGTGCCGATGGCGCGGCGGCCCCGCACGAGCGCCTTGTTGACGTCTCCGGCGGTGGTGTCGGTCAGATCTATCTTCATGGCCGGCGCCAGCTCCGTCCGTCTCGTGCGAGCATCTCGTCCGCTTCCACCGGACCCCAGGTGCCCGACTTGTACTGCGCGGGCCTGCCGTGCGTGTCCCAGTACTCCTCGACCGGGTCGAGGATCTTCCAGGACAGCTCGACCTCCTCCGTGCGCGGGAAGAGGTTGGCGTCGCCGAGCAGCACGTCCAGGATGAGCCGCTCGTACGCCTCCGGGCTGGACTCCGTGAAGGACTCGCCGTAGGCGAAGTCCATGGACACGTCCCGGATCTCCATCGAGGTGCCCGGGACCTTGGAACCGAAGCGGACCGTGACGCCCTCGTCCGGCTGGACGCGGATCACGATCGCGTTCTGGCCCAGCTCCTCCGTCGCCGTGGTGTCGAACGGGGAGTGCGGAGCCCGCTGGAAGACCACCGCGATCTCGGTGACCCGGCGGCCCAGCCGCTTGCCGGTGCGCAGGTAGAAGGGGACGCCCGCCCAGCGGCGGTTGTCGATCTCCAGCTTGACCGCGGCGTAGGTGTCGGTCTTCGACTTCGGGTCGATGCCCTCCTCTTCGAGGTAGCCGATGACCTTCTCGCCGCCCTGCCAGCCCGCCGCGTACTGTCCGCGCACGGTGTTGGCGCCCAGGTCCTTCGGCAGCCGGACGGCGCCGAGCACCTTCTCCTTCTCCGCGGCCAGCGCGTCCGCGTCGAAGGAGGCGGGCTCCTCCATGGCGGTCAGCGCCAGCAGCTGGAGCAGGTGGTTCTGGATGACGTCACGGGCGGCGCCGATGCCGTCGTAGTACCCGGCCCGGCCGCCGATGCCGATGTCCTCGGCCATCGTGATCTGGACGTGGTCCACGAAGGACCGGTTCCAGATCGGCTCGAACATGGTGTTGGCGAACCGCAGCGCCA
The DNA here is from genome assembly GCF_055569255.1 of Streptomyces sp. NPDC029296. Taxonomy (NCBI): domain Bacteria; kingdom Bacillati; phylum Actinomycetota; class Actinomycetes; order Kitasatosporales; family Streptomycetaceae; genus Streptomyces; species Streptomyces sp. NPDC029296. The sequence continues at coordinate 21,479 of NZ_JBVHXT010000009.1, read as the reverse complement.
GTATGTTCTGGACGGTCTCCTTGCCGAGATAGTGGTCGATCCGGAACACCTGGTCCGGCTCGAACACCTCGTGCACGACCTTGTTGAGTTCCTCGGCGGACTCCAGGTCGTGCCCGAACGGCTTCTCGATGACCGCGCGGCGCCAGGAGCCGCCGGTCTGATCGGCCAGGCCGTGCTTCTTGAGCTGCTGGATGACCACCGGGAAGGAGCGCGGCGGCACGGACAGGTAGAAGGCGAAGTTGCCGCCCGTGCCCTGTGCCTTGTCCAGCTCCTCGATGGTGGCGCGCAGCCGGTCGAAGGCCTCGTCGTCGTCGAAGGTGCCCTGGACGAAGCGCATCCCCTGGATGAGCTGCTGCCAGACCTCCTCGCGGAAGGGGGTGCGCGAGTGCTCCTTGACGGCGTCGTGCACGACCTGGGCGAAGTCCTCGTGCTCCCAGTCGCGGCGGGCGAAGCCCACCAGGGAGAAGCCCGGCGGCAGCAGACCCCGGTTGGCGAGGTCGTACACCGCGGGCATCAGCTTCTTGCGGGACAGGTCGCCCGTGACACCGAAGATGACCAGGCCCGACGGCCCCGCGATGCGCGGGAGCCGTCGGTCGGCCGAGTCACGAAGCGGGTTCGCTCCGGAACCGGAAACGGGTGACAACTCAGCCCTCCGAGGGGGCCAGGCGCTCGAGCTCCGCCTGGGTCGACTTGAGCAGGTCGTTCCAGGACGCCTCGAACTTGTCGACGCCCTCGTCCTCCAGCACCTGCACGACGTCGTCGTACGCGATCCCGAGCCGCTCCAGCGCGTCGAGGTCGGCGCGCGCCTGCTCGTAGGTGCCGGTGATGGTGTCGCCGGTGATCTCGCCGTGGTCGTCGGTGGCCTCCAGGGTGGCCTCCGGCATGGTGTTGACCGTGTTCGGCGCGACCAGCTCGGTGACGTACAGGGTGTCCGGGTACGCCGGGTCCTTCACACCGGTCGACGCCCACAGCGGACGCTGCTTGTTGGCGCCGGCGCTCTCCAGCGCCGTCCAGCGGTCGGAGGAGAAGACCTCCTCGTACGCCTGGTAGGCCAGGCGGGCGTTGGCGAGGGCGGCCTTGCCGCGCAGCCCCTTGGCCTCGTCGGTGCCGATCCCGTCCAGCCGCTTGTCGATCTCGGTGTCCACGCGGGAGACGAAGAAGGACGCCACGGAGTGGATCTTCGACAGGTCGAGGCCCCGCTCCTTGGCCTTCTCCAGGCCGGTGAGGAACGCGTCCATGACGGCCCGGTAGCGCTCCAGCGAGAAGATCAGTGTGACGTTGACGCTGATGCCGAGGCCGATGACCTCGGTGATCGCCGGGATGCCCGCCATGGTGGCCGGGATCTTGATGAGGGTGTTCGGGCGGTCCACCAGCCAGGCCAGCTGCTTGGCCTCGGCGACGGTGGCGTGCTCGTTGTGCGCGAGGCGCGGGTCGACCTCGATGGAGACCCGGCCGTCCTGGCCGCCGGTGGCGTCGAAGACCGGGCGCAGGATGTCGGCGGCGTCGCGGACGTCCGCCGTCGTGATCATGCGGATGGCCTCTTCGACGGTGACCTTGCGGGCGGCGAGGTCGGACAGCTGCTGGTCGTAGCCGTCGCCCTGGGAGATCGCCTTCTGGAAGATCGTCGGATTGGTGGTGACGCCCACGACGTGCTGCTGGTCGATCAGCTCGGCGAGGTTGCCGGACGTGATCCGCTTGCGCGACAGGTCGTCCAGCCAGATCGCGACGCCTTCGTCGGAGAGGCGCTTGAGTGCGTCTGTCATGGAATTACATCTCCTACGTGTCGTATATGAGCGTCAGCGCTGAGCGTCGGCGAGGGATTCCCGCGCCTTGGCGGCCACGTTCTCGGCAGTGAAGCCGAACTCGCGGAAGAGCAGCTTGCCGTCCGCGGAAGCACCGAAGTGCTCCAGGGAAACGATGCGGCCGGCGTCCCCCACGTACTTGTGCCACGTCAGCCCGATGCCCGCCTCCACGGCGACGCGGGCCCGGACGGACGGCGGCAGCACGGAGTCCCGGTACCCCTGGTCCTGCTGCTCGAACCACTCCACGGACGGCATCGAGACGACACGGGTGGGAACGCCGTCGGCCTGGAGCTGCTCACGCGCCTCCACGGCCACGTGCACCTCGGAACCGGTGGCGATCAGGATGACCTGCGGCTCGCCGCCGTCGGCCTCGAACAGGACGTAGCCGCCCTTGGCCGCGTCCTCGTTCGGCTCGTACACCGGCACGCCCTGGCGGGTGAGCGCGAGGCCGTGCGGCTGGCCCTTGCCGAACTCCTTGGTCCAGCGCTTGAGGATCTCCCGCCAGGCGATCGCGGTCTCGTTGGCGTCGGCCGGGCGGACGATGTTCAGGCCCGGGATGGCGCGCAGCGAGGCCAGGTGCTCGACCGGCTGGTGGGTGGGGCCGTCCTCGCCGAGGCCGATGGAGTCGTGCGTCCACACGAACGTCACCGGCAGGTGCATCAGGGCCGACAGGCGCACGGCGTTGCGCATGTAGTCGGAGAAGACGAGGAAGGTGCCGCCGTAGACACGGGTGTTGCCGTGCAGGGCGATGCCGTTCAGCTCGGCGCCCATGGAGTGCTCGCGGATGCCGAAGTGGATGGTGCGGCCGTACGGGTCGGCCTCCGGCAGCGGGTTGCCCGCGGGCAGGAACGAGCTGTCCTTGTCGATGGTGGTGTTGTTCGACCCGGCGAGGTCGGCGGAGCCGCCCCACAGCTCGGGGATCACCGCGCCGAGCGCCTGGAGCACCTTGCCGGACGCGGCACGCGTGGCCACACCCTTGCCGGGCTCGAAGACCGGGAGCTTGTCCTCCCAGCCGGCGGGCAGCTCGCCCGCGCTGATCCGGTCGAACTCGGCGGCCCGCTCCGGGTTGGCCTCGCGCCACACCTGGAGGGACTTCTCCCACTCGGCCTTCGCCTCGGCACCGCGCTCCAGCGCCTTGCGGGTGTGGGCGATGACCTCGTCGGCGACCTCGAAGCTCCGCTCCGGGTCGAAGCCGAGGACGCGCTTGGTGGCCGCGACCTCGTCGTCGCCCAGCGCCGAGCCGTGCGCGGCCTCGGTGTTCTGCGCGTTCGGGGCCGGCCAGGCGATGATCGAGCGCATCGCGATGAAGGACGGCCGGTCGGTGACCCGCTTGGCCTCCTCGATCGCGGCGAAGATCGCCGCCGGGTCCAGGTCGCCGTTCTCCCGGGCCTCCACCCGCTGCACGTGCCAGCCGTAGGCCTCGTACCGCTTGACGGTGTCCTCGGAGACGGCCGTCTCGGTGTCGCCCTCGATGGAGATGTGGTTGTCGTCCCACAGCAGGACCAGGTTGCCCAGCTTCTGGTGGCCGGCCAGCGAGGACGCCTCGGCGGCGATGCCCTCCTGGAGGCAGCCGTCGCCGGCGATGCAGTAGACGAAGTGGTCGAAGGGGGACTCGCCGGCCGGCGCCTCCGGGTCGAACAGACCGCGCTCGTAGCGGGCCGCCATCGCCATGCCCACCGCGTTGGCCACACCCTGCCCCAGCGGGCCGGTGGTGGTCTCCACACCCTTGGTGTGGCCGTACTCCGGGTGGCCCGGGGTCTTCGAACCCCACGTCCTGAAGGCCTTCAGATCGTCCAGCTCCAGGCCGAAGCCGGCCAGGTAGAGCTGGGTGTAGAGGGTCAGGGACGAGTGGCCGGCGGACAGCACGAAGCGGTCGCGCCCGACCCACTCCGGGTCGGCCGGGTCGTGCCGCATCACCTTCTGGAAGAGGGTGTAGGCGGCGGGGGCCAGGCTCATCGCCGTACCGGGATGGCCGTTGCCGACCTTCTGTACGGCGTCTGCGGCCAGGACACGGGCGGTGTCCACGGCCCGCTGGTCCAGCTCGGTCCACTCAAGGTCTGTGGTGGTCGGCTTGGTGCTCACCCTGGGTCAGGGCTCCTCTCCACATGTCGGTCGCCGGTCGTCGGGCATGCGCCCCACCCGGCCGCCGACGGGCTTGTCGCCCGCCGGCCGTTGTCGAGCCTACCCCCGTGAGGACGTGCGTTTTTTCGAGTGTTTCCAGACTGCCGGGAGTCTTCGTAATCCGCCTCCCGACTGGGCGGAACGGCATTCGGCACATGAATGCGGACCCGCTCATCTGACCGCTCAGGAGAGCTTTCCCGCGCACGGAGGATCACGTCCTCGCGGACGCGTCCGAGCGAGTCCGCGCACAGGTGCGCGGAGGGCCTCGCCAACACGACCCCACCCCCGCGAAGGCCGGGGTATGGGCAACGTCTAAAGTGGCGTGGTACGCGTGAGCCTTAACCCGGAGTGTCCGGCGGGACGGCTTGCTGGGATGTCTCTGTCAGGGGTGTGCGTGACGGCCGTCGAATCCCGTCCTGGGGGTCCCTCCCAGGCCCTCAAGGCCCTGGGGGAGGGTGCGCCCGGGGGTGCGCGTCAGGGCTCGGTTCACCGGCCGTTCGGGGCCCGTGTCAAGGCGTTCGTGGCGCTGACCAAGCCGCGGATCATCGAGCTGCTGCTCATCACCACCGTTCCGGTGATGTTCCTGGCGCAGCAGGGTGTGCCGGACCTGAGACTGGTCCTGATCACCTGCCTCGGCGGCTATCTGTCGGCTGGCGGCGCCAACGCGCTCAACATGTACATCGACCGGGACATCGACGCCCTCATGGACCGCACCTCGCAGCGTCCGCTGGTGACGGGCATGGTCAGCCCGCGCGAGTGCATGGCGTTCGGCATCACGCTGGCGGTCGTCTCGACGCTGCTGTTCGGGCTCACCGTCAACTGGCTGAGCGCCTGGCTGTCACTCGGGGCGCTCCTCTTCTACGTCGTCGTCTACACGATGATCCTCAAGCGGCGCACGTCGCAGAACATCGTGTGGGGCGGCATCGCGGGCTGCATGCCGGTGCTGATCGGCTGGTCGTCCGTCACGAACTCCCTGTCGTGGGCGCCGGTCATCCTCTTCCTCGTCATGTTCTTCTGGACCCCGCCGCACTACTGGCCGCTGTCCATGAAGGTCCGGGAGGACTACGCGCGCGTCGGCGTGCCGATGCTGCCGGTCATCGCCTCCAACAAGGTCGTCGCCAAGCAGATCGTCATCTACAGCTGGGTGATGGTCGTCGTCTCCCTGCTGCTGACGCCCCTCGGCTACACCGGCTGGTTCTACACGGCCGTCGCCCTCGCGGCGGGCGGCTGGTGGCTGTGGGAGGCACACGCGCTGCAGAACCGGGCCAAGGCCGAGACCACCGGCACGAAGCTGAAGGAGATGCGGCTCTTCCACTGGTCCATCACCTATGTGTCGCTGCTGTTCGTGGCGGTCGCGGTGGACCCCTTCCTGCGCTGACGGCACCGGGCGTACGTCACAGCGCCCCGCCCTCGCCAGTCGATCTACCGGTGAGTAGCATCCTGGGCATGGCAGACACGCAGCAGGTTGACGCGAGGGCCGAGCGCACGGTGTCCCGGCTCGCCCACCGGATCGGTGCCTTCGCCAAGGCGCACGGCGGCGCGGAGGGCCAGGTGGCCCACATCGGTGAACGCGGCGCCCGCATCGTCCTCGTCGGCGCGGACGGCGGCTGGGGCGACCTGGTGGCCCCCACGTACGCCCTCGCCGAGCAGGCGGTGGCCAAGTCCGGCATCACGGTCCACGAGTCGTTCGACGGCGAGTTCGCGGCGAAGGTGACGACGGGCCCGTACGAGTGGAAGCGGATGGCCGGCATCCAGCTGGGCGGCTGACCGCCGCGGCCACGGCCGTACGGCAGCACCGCGCGGCCCGAGCCGCCCCGGCCGGCCCCCGGCTCGCCGGGCCACGAGCGACTCCGGGAGAGCGCCGGCCCCGAGCGCGCCTCGTACCGGCGCGCCCGAGCAGCCTCGTACCGGCGGCAGCCCTTGGCGCCGCCCCACGCGCACGAGAGCCCCGTGACCCGCGCTACGCGCGTCATGGGGCTCTGTCCGTCCGGGGCGGGCCGGGGCGCACGATCGTGGTCCGCCCGCCGGGGCGCGAGCGGTCCGAGGCGGCCGGCACCTGCCGGGAACCGGCCCGCCTCCCCGACCGCACCGGGCCCGGCGCCCGCGTCGACCGCACCCCCCGTACCGCGCACCGGCTTCGCCCGGCCGCCGCCGGCCTGATCCCGCCGCACGGCCGCCCGTACCACCGTCCCGCCGCCCATCCGGCCGGGTCCTCTTCCCGCGGGTCCACGTCCGGACCGGGCGCCGCGCCGGTGCGGCACCGGGGCCCGGGCGGCCACCGTCCGCGCCGGGACCCGGAGCCGGCCTCCTGCGGCGAGGTCCTCTTCCCCGGCGGCGCCGGACACCCGGCGGCCGGCCCGGCCGATCGCGGGGGACGGCGCGCCGGGTGTACAGGCCCGGGAGGACTGCCGAGACTGGGCGGATGACGACCGCCTCCCTGCTCGACGGGTTCCTGGACGCCCTGCTGCCGCTGCGGCCCCGCGCCGTCTGGGCGCACGGTTCCCTGGCCGGCGGCGACTACCAGGAGGGGCGCAGCGACCTCGACCTCATCGCCGTACTGCCCGGTCCACTCGGTCCGCGGCACGCCTGGCGGATCGCGGCCCTGCACACCCGGCTGCGCGGGCGGCCCCTCGCCACCAGGCTCCATTGCGGCTATCTCACCCCGGCCACCCTGGACGACCCGGACCGTCCGCACCTGACCTGGGCGCACGGCGGGGTGCTGCGCCGTCCGGTCACCCCCGTCACCCGGCGCGAGCTGCACGAGTTCGGGCGGGTGCTGTACGGGGAGCCGCCGGCCGGGCTGCTGCCGCCGGTGCCGGCGGGGCAGCTGAGCCGCTTCGTCGTGCGCGATCAGCGTGACTTCTGGCGCCCGGCGGTGGACAGGGCCCGGCTGTGGCGGCAGGACGTCTGGGTGGACCTGGGTCTGCTGACCTTCGCCCGGGCCACCGTGACCCTGCGCGAGGGCCGGCTGATCTCGAAGCGGGAGGCCCTGGCCGAGCTGCCGGGCCTCGGCGCGCCCGCCGAGGTCGTCGCGGACATCGCCCGCCGGCGGTACGCGAGCCCCGCCCCCGCCCCGGCCGGTTTCGACTGGCTCACCCGGCGGGCCGGGGCGACCCGGGCGTTCCTGGGCCCGGCGATCGACGCCCTGGTCCGGGGCGCGGGCGGGGGATGACTCAGGCCCGCGAGCCGACCGTCACCGCGGCCGGGGGCGCCGGCACGTCCTGCGGGGCCCCGGGGCGTTCCCGCAGCGCCAGCAGCACCCGCAGCACCCAGATCCACATCACGGTGGAGCCGAGCATGTGGGCGGCCACCAGGGCCTCCGGGAGGTGGGTGAAGTACTGGACGTAGCCGATGGCGCCCTGGCACAGCAGGACGACGAACAGCTCCCGGGTGCGCGCCAGCGGTGCCTTCGGCGCGTCGACCGCCTTGAGCACGAACCACAGCGCGAACGTCAGCGTGACCACGATCCAGGCGAGCACCGCGTGCAGCTTGGAGACGTTCTCCCAGTCGATCGGGATGCGCGCGACCTCGCTGGAGTCGCCGGCGTGCGGTCCCGCCCCGGTCACCACCGTGCCGACCGCGATGAGCAGCGCGGACGCGGCCACCAGGAACCACACCAGCTGCGCCACCGCCTTGCCGACCAGCGGCCGCGGTGCCGCGTCGCCCTCCCGGGTGCGCTGCCACATCACCGTGGCGATGGCGATCAGGGCCGTGGAGAGCAGGAAGTGCGCGGCGACCGTGTACGGGTTGAGGCCGACCAGGACGACGATGCCGCCGAGCACCGCGTTGCCCATGACCACCCAGAACTGGGCCCAGCCCAGCCGGGTCAGCCCGCGGCGCCACGGCTTCTCGGAGCGCGCGGCGATGATCGCCCAGCCGACGGCGGCGCACAGCACGTACGTCAGCATGCGGTTGCCGAACTCGATGATCCCGTGGAAGCCCATGGCCCGGGTCGTGGTCAGCGAGTCGTCGGTGCAGGTGGGCCAGGTCGGGCAGCCGAGGCCCGAGCCGGTCAGGCGGACGGCACCGCCGGTGACCACGATGACCACCGACATGACGAGCGCGGCGAGGGCCGCCCGCCGGACGGTCCGGGGGTCCGGGGTCCAGCGGTCGGCGATGAAGGCGAGCGGATTGCGCAGGGCGGCTTCGGCGTCGGCGCGGTTCAGCGTAGGCACGCCCACCATCGTAGGCCGCCGCTTGTGCACGCGTTCACGAGGGTCGCTCCCCCGGGGGTACGCCCGCTCGCGCAAGGGTCACTCCCAGCGGAAGAACCGTCCGGCCGCGGCCAGCCCGACGACCGCCCACACGGCGAGCACGCCCAGGTCGCCCCAGGGCATCCCGGCGCCCTGCCGCAGCACGTCCCGCAGGCCGTCGGAGAGGGCGGAGATGGGCAGCAGGCCGAGGATCCGCTCGCCCGCCGGGCCGAACTTCTCCAGCGGCACGATCACCCCGCCGCCCACGAGCAGCAGCAGGAAGACCAGGTTGGCGGCGGCCAGGGTCGCCTCCGCCTTCAGGGTGCCCGCCATCAGCAGGCCGAGCCCGGAGAAGGCGGCGGTGCCGACGACGAGCAGAGCCACGACGGCGGCCGGGTTGCCGTGCGGGGACCAGCCCAGCGCGAAGGCGATCACGGTCAGCAGGATGACCTGGAGAACCTCCGTGACCAGCACGGACACCGTCTTCGCGGTCATCAGGCCCCAGCGCGGCAGCGGCGAGGAGGCCAGCCGCTTGAGCACGCCGTAGCGGCGCTCGAAGCCCGTGGCGATGGCCTGACCGGTGAACGCCGTCGACATCACGGCCAGGGCCAGCACACCGGGGGCGAGGAAGTCGACCGCCTCGCCCTCGCCGGTGTCCACGATGTCGACCGAGCTGAAGAGCACCAGCAGCAGGGCCGGGATCACGACCGTCAGCAGCAGCTGCTCGCCGTTGCGCAGCAGCATCCTGGTCTCCAGCGCCGCCTGCGCCGCGATCATGCGGGGGAGCGGGGCGGCTCCGGGCCGGGGGGAGTAGGTACCCGGGGTGGTCACGAACGCAGCTCCTTGCCGGTCAGCTCCAGGAAGACGTCTTCCAGGGTGTGCCGCTCCACCGAGATCCGGTCGGGCATCACCCCGTGCTGGGCGCACCAGGAGGTCACGGTGGCCAGCAGCTGGGGGTCGACCTTGCCGGTCACCCGGTAGCTGCCCGGGGTCAGCTCGGCGGCCGCGCAGTCGGCCGGGAGGGCCTTGAGCAGCGAGCCGACGTCCAGGCCGGGGCGGCCGGTGAAGCGCAGGGTGTTCTCGGCGCCGCCCTTGCACAGCTCCTCAGGGGAGCCCTGGGCGATGACCCGGCCCCCGTCGATGATCGCCACGTCGTCGGCGAGCTGCTCGGCCTCGTCCATGTGGTGCGTGGTGAGGATCACCGAGACGCCGTCGGCGCGCAGGTCCCGCACCAGGTCCCAGGTGGCCCGGCGGGCCTGCGGGTCCAGGCCGGCGGTGGGCTCGTCCAGGAACACCAGTTCCGGGCGGCCCACGACGGCCATGGCGAGCGCGAGCCGCTGCTGCTGGCCGCCGGAGAGCCGGCGGTAGCCGGTGCGGCCGCAGGAGCCGAGGCCGAGGCGGTCGATCAGGGCGCCGACGTCGAGCGGGTGCGCGTGCAGCTTCGCCACGTGCCGGAGCATCTCGTCGGCGCGGGCGCCGGAGTACACACCGCCGGACTGGAGCATCACGCCGATGCGGGGCCGCAGCTCGGCGGCCTGCCGGACCGGGTCGAGGCCCAGGACGCGCACCGTGCCGGAATCCGGCTTCCGGTACCCCTCGCAGGTCTCGACCGTGGTCGTCTTCCCGGCCCCGTTCGGGCCGAGCACGGCGGTCACGCCCGGCCGGGCCACCAGGTCCAGGCCGTCGACCGCGGTCTTCGCGCCGTACCGCATCACCAGGGCCGCCACCTCGATGAGCGGGTCCGACGCGAAGCGTTTCCCCGAGGGGTGGTGGTCGGGAGACGGACGGGCGGGCTCACTTCGCATGGGGCCGAGTGTAGGGAGAGCGCACGTGGTTCAGGCGGGCGGGTGCGGGAAGTCCTCCTCCCGCGGCCGGTGCAGCGCCAGCCACCGCTCGGCGTAGGCCACGGCGTCCGCCAGCGGGAACAGCCGGGCGTCCGCGCCGCCGACCCGGCCGCGGACGACGGGCCGGTCCCGTTCGAAGTCGTGCCCCAGCTCGTCGAACCGGTCGGAGGTGATCGACACCTCGACCACCGTCTCCCAGCCGCCGCCGGGAGCGGGCCGGCCGACCCGTACGCGCGGGGAGGGGACGCGGTACTCGGCCAGGTGGAAGGCGGTGCAGGAGTCGTAGCCCGCGCCGAGCAGCAGCACCCGGGCGCCCAGTTTCTCCAGCTTCGCCAGCGGGCTGGCCTCGCCGAGCCGGCAGTCCGGGGCGTGGCCCTCGGTGATCTCCCGCGCGCGGGGGCCGAGCGCGGCGAAGGAGGTCTGGGGGTGGGCGCTGCGCAGGGCGCCGGGCCAGGTCCGCACGGTCTCGGGGATCACGCCGACCCCGAGCGAGGGGGTGACGAGCGGGTCGTACGGGGGCATGGTGGCGCGGATCCGGTCCCACCACTCCTCGGGCACCGGCGGGTTCTGCCATCCCGCCGGGTCGGACTGGTCGCCGGTCTGGGTGGGGACGACGAGCGTGCCGGCGGGGCCGAGCGCGTCCAGGAGGCCCTGGACGACCGCGACCGCGCCTCCGTTCACCCAGCCGAGCGAGCTGAGCGAGGAGTGCACGAGCAGAATCCCGCTGGATTCGACCCCCAGCAGGCGCAGACCTGCGGCGAGGGTGTCCCGGGTGACGAGTGGGCCGGTCGGAGGGGGTGCGGGCATGGTCCGGCAGTCTTCCGGAACGGGTCCCGGCAGGCCAGTGAATTTGGCCGGGGCAACGTTTCGGAAGGACGGCGGAAGATCGTTTGCGCAGGTCAGATTAGGTATGCCTAAGTGACGCAGGGCACCGCGTGATGATCCGGACGTCGCTTGTCAGGCTCCGCGGAATTACGCAACAATGGCGTTGTGAAAAACGTCGGCGAGGCTCGGGAGACCCCCATGGGGGTCCCTCAGGAGGAGCTAGCGACCGGTGAGCGCTCGACGCGCAACCGGGTCGCGCGGTCCATCCTGGACCACGGGCCGTCGACCGTCGCCGAACTCGCCGGCCGGCTGGGACTGACCCAGGCGGCCGTACGGCGCCACCTGGACGCGCTGGTCGCCGACGAGGTCGTCGAGGCCCGCGAACAGCGGGTGTACGGCACGCGCACGCGTGGCCGCCCCGCCAAGGTCTTCGCGCTCACCGACTGCGGCCGGGACGCCTTCGACCAGTCGTACGACAAGCTCGCCGCGGACGCGATCCGCTGGATCGCCGAGCGGGAGGGCGGCGCCGAGGCGGTCGCCGCCTTCGCCCGCGCCCGGGTCGCCGCCCAGGCGAGCGCGTACCGCGAGGCGATCGAGGCCGCGACCCCGGACAAACGCGCCGAAGCGCTGGCCAGGGCCCTGAGTGCGGACGGGTACGCTGCTACGGCGCGCAGCGCACCGGTCGGCGAGCAGCTCTGCCAGCACCACTGCCCGGTCGCCCATGTCGCGGAACAGTTCCCGCAGCTGTGCGAGGCGGAGACGGAGATCTTCGCGGAGCTGCTGGGCACGCACGTCCAGCGACTGGCGACCATCGCGCACGGCGACGGCGTCTGCACGACGTTCATCCCCAAGATTTCCACTGACGCACCTGCAAGCACGGCCGGGAGGAACCCCGCATGACTCTCCCCACGGAGACTGCCCACCCTGAGCTCGAGGGCCTGGGCAAGTACGAATACGGCTGGGCCGACTCGGACGTGGCCGGTGCCTCCGCCAGGCGTGGCCTGAGCGAGGAGGTCGTCCGCGACATCTCCGACAAGAAGTCGGAGCCGGAGTGGATGACCAAGCTGCGCCTGAAGGGCCTGAAGCTCTTCGGCAAGAAGCCGATGCCGAACTGGGGCTCCGACCTCTCGGGCATCGACTTCGACAACATCAAGTACTTCGTGCGCTCCACGGAGAAGCAGGCGGAGTCCTGGGAGGACCTGCCCGAGGACATCAAGAACACCTACGACAAGCTGGGCATCCCGGAGGCCGAGAAGCAGCGCCTCGTCGCCGGTGTCGCCGCCCAGTACGAGTCGGAGGTCGTCTACCACCAGATCCGCGAGGACCTGGAGGAGCAGGGCGTCATCTTCCTCGACACCGACACCGCGCTGAAGGAGCACCCGGAGCTCTTCAAGGAGTACTTCGGCACGGTCATCCCGGCCGGCGACAACAAGTTCGCCGCGCTGAACACCGCCGTGTGGTCCGGCGGCTCCTTCATCTACGTGCCGAAGGGCGTGCACGTGGAGATCCCGCTCCAGGCCTACTTCCGCATCAACACGGAGAACATGGGCCAGTTCGAGCGGACCCTGATCATCGTCGACGAGGGTGCCTACGTGCACTACGTCGAGGGCTGCACGGCGCCGATCTACAAGTCGGACTCGCTGCACTCCGCGGTCGTCGAGATCATCGTCAAGAAGAACGCCCGCTGCCGTTACACGACCATCCAGAACTGGTCGAACAACGTGTACAACCTGGTCACCAAGCGCGCCGTCGCCTACGAGGGCGCGACGATGGAGTGGGTCGACGGCAACATCGGCTCCAAGGTGACGATGAAGTACCCGGCCGTTTACCTGATGGGCGAGCACGCCAAGGGCGAGACCCTGTCCATCGCCTTCGCGGGCGAGGGCCAGCACCAGGACGCGGGCGCCAAGATGGTCCACATGGCGCCGAACACGTCCTCCAACATCGTCTCCAAGTCCGTGGCGCGCGGCGGTGGCCGCACCTCCTACCGCGGTCTGATCGAGATCGGCGAGGGCGCCGCCGGCTCCAAGTCCAACGTGCTGTGCGACGCGCTGCTGGTCGACACCATCTCCCGGTCGGACACGTACCCCTACGTCGACGTCCGCGAGGACGACGTGTCCATGGGCCACGAGGCCACCGTCTCCAAGGTCTCCGAGGACCAGCTCTTCTACCTGATGAGCCGCGGTCTGTCCGAGGACGAGGCGATGGCGATGATCGTGCGCGGCTTCGTCGAGCCGATCGCCAAGGAACTGCCCATGGAGTACGCGCTGGAGCTCAACCGGCTGATCGAGCTGCAGATGGAGGGCGCGGTCGGCTGACCGCCCTCATCGCCGGCAGACGTCTTACCCAGGAAAGAGAGCACTACGACAGCCATGGCTGAGGCCCAGAACTCCCCCACGCTCGGCTCCGCTCGCGCGGGGGGACCCCCACCGGTGGGTTCCACCACCGCCGGCTCCATCGCGGTCGCCGCGGAGTCGACCGTCGTCTCGCGCATGAGCGCGCCCCCGTCCTTCGACGTGGCGGACTTCCCGGTCCCGCACGGCCGTGAGGAGGAATGGCGGTTCACCCCGCTGGAGCGGCTGCGCGGACTGCACGACGGCACCGCGGCCGCCGGAGGCTCGGTCAAGACCGACTTCTCCGCCCCCGACGGCGTCACCCTCGAGACCGTCGGCCGCGACGACGCCCGGCTCGGCAGGGCCGGCAAGCCGGTGGACCGGGTCGCGGCCCAGGCGTACTCCTCCTTCGAGCAGGCCACGATCGTCACCGTGCCGAAGGAGACCGTGCTGACCGAGCCGGTGCGCCTCACCCTGCACGGCGAGGGCGGCGTGACCTACGGGCACACCGTGTTCGAGCTCGGCGCCTTCGCCGAGGCCACGGTCGTCATCGACCACACCGGCGACACCGTCCGCGCCGCGAACGTGGAGTACGTCCTCGGCGACGGTGCCAAGCTGACCGTGGTCACCATCGTGGACTGGGACCACACCGCCGTGCACGTCGCCCAGCAGAGCGCGCTGGTGGGCCGGGACGCGAGCTTCAAGCACGTCCTCGTCACCTTCGGCGGCGACCTGGTGCGCATCCACCCCCGCGTGGAGTACGCCGGCCCCGGCGGCGAGGCCGAGCTGTTCGGCCTGTACTTCACCGACGCCGGCCAGCACCACGAGCACCGCCTGCTGGTCACGCACAACACCCCGCACTGCAAGTCGAACGTCGTCTACAAGGGCGCGCTCCAGGGCGACGCCGCGCACGCGGTCTGGATCGGCGACGTGCTCATCGAGGCCGCGGCCGAGGGCACGGACACCTACGAGATGAACCGCAACCTGGTCCTCACGGACGGTGCGCGCGTCGACTCGGTGCCGAACCTGGAGATCGAGACCGGCGAGATCGTCGGCGCGGGCCACGCCTCCGCCACCGGCCGCTTCGACGACGAGCAGCTCTTCTACCTGATGGCGCGCGGCATCCCGGAGCACGAGGCCCGCCGTCTGGTGGTCCGCGGCTTCTTCGCCGAGCTGGTCCAGCAGATCGGCGTCGCCGACATCGAGGAGCGGCTGCTCGTCAAGATCGAGGAAGAGCTGGAGGCTTCGGTCGCATGACGACCTTCGTACGCGTCTGCGGGCTGGGCGAGCTGGCGGAGGACACCCCGAAGCGGGTGGAGATCGACGGCACGCCGGTCTCGGTCGTGCGGACCGAGGGCGAGGTGTTCGCGATCCACGACATCTGCTCGCACGCGAACGTCTCGCTGTCGGAGGGCGAGGTCGACGACTGTCACCTCGAGTGCTGGCTGCACGGCTCGCGCTTCGACCTGCGGTCCGGCAAGCCCGACAGTCTTCCGGCGACGCGCCCCGTCCCCGTATACCCCGTAAAGATCGAAGGGGACGACGTTCTCGTCTCCCTCACCCAGGAGTCCTGAGGCACCCATGGCAACGCTTGAAATCCGAGACCTGCACGTCACCGTCGAGGCCGACAACGCCACGAAGGAGATCCTCAAGGGCGTCGACCTCACCGTGAAGCAGGGCGAGACGCACGCCATCATGGGCCCCAACGGCTCCGGCAAGTCGACCCTCGCCTACTCCCTCGCGGGTCACCCGAAGTACACGATCACCGGCGGCACCGTCACCCTCGACGGCGAGGACGTCCTGGAGATGTCCGTCGACGAGCGCGCCCGCGCCGGCCTGTTCCTGGCGATGCAGTACCCGGTCGAGGTCCCCGGCGTCTCCGTCTCCAACTTCCTGCGCACCTCCGCCACCGCCATCCGCGGCGAGGCCCCGAAGCTGCGCACCTGGGTGAAGGAGGTCAAGGAGGCCATGCAGCGCCTCAACATGGACCCGTCCTTCGCCGAGCGCAACGTCAACGAGGGCTTCTCCGGCGGTGAGAAGAAGCGCCACGAGATCCTCCAGCTGGAGCTGCTCCGGCCGAAGGTCGCGATCCTGGACGAGACGGACTCCGGCCTGGACGTCGACGCCCTGCGCATCGTCTCCGAGGGCGTCAACCGCGTCCGCGAGACCGGCGAGGTCGGCACCCTGCTGATCACGCACTACACGCGCATCCTGCGCTACATCAAGCCCGACCACGTCCACGTGTTCGCCGGCGGCCGCATCGTGGAGTCCGGCGGCCCCGAGCTGGCGGACAAGCTGGAGAACGAGGGCTACGAGGCATACGTGAAGGGTGGCGCATCCGCGTGACACAGCTGCCGGGCCTCCTCGACACCGAGGCGATCCGCAAGGACTTCCCCGTTCTGGACCGAGTCGTCCACGACGGCAGGAAGCTCGTGTACCTGGACAACGCGGCGACCAGCCAGAAGCCGCGCCAGGTGCTGGACGCCCTGAGCGAGTACTACGAGCGCTACAACGCCAACGTCCACCGCGGTGTGCATGTGCTCGCCGAGGAGGCCACGGCGCTGTACGAGGGAGCGCGCGACAAGGTCGCGGCGTTCGTGAACGCGCCGAGCCGCGACGAGGTGATCTTCACCAAGAACGCCTCCGAGTCGCTCAACCTCGTGGCGAACATGCTCGGCTGGGCCGACGAGCCCTACCGGGTGGACGCCGACACCGAGATCGTCATCACGGAGATGGAGCACCACTCCAACATCGTGCCGTGGCAGCTGCTGGCGCAGCGCACCGGCGCGAAGCTGAAGTGGTTCGGCCTCACGGACGACGGCCGGCTGGACCTGTCGAACATCGACGAGATCATCACGGAGAAGACGAAGATCGTCTCCTTCGTGCTGGTGTCGAACATCCTGGGCACGGTCAACCCGGTCGAGACGATCATCCGGCGCGCCCAGGAGGTCGGCGCGCTGGTGTGCATCGACGCCTCCCAGGCCGCCCCGCACATGCCGCTGGACGTGCAGGCGCTCCAGGCCGACTTCGTGGCCTTCACCGGCCACAAGATGTGCGGCCCGACCGGCATCGGCGTGCTGTGGGGCCGCCAGGAGCTGCTGGAGGACCTGCCCCCGTTCCTCGGCGGCGGCGAGATGATCGAGACCGTCTCGATGCACTCCTCCACCTACGCCCCGGCCCCGCACAAGTTCGAGGCGGGCACGCCCCCGATCGCCCAGGCGGTCGGGCTCGGCGCGGCGATCGACTACCTGAACTCGATCGGCATGGACAGGATCCTCGCCCATGAGCACGCGCTGACCGAGTACGCGGTGCGGCGCCTGGCGGAGGTCCCGGACCTGAGGATCATCGGCCCGACGACGGCCGAGGACCGGGGCGCGGCGATCTCCTTCACGCTCGGCGACATCCATCCGCACGACGTGGGCCAGGTGCTGGACGAGCAGGGCATCGCGGTCCGGGTCGGCCACCACTGTGCCCGTCCGGTCTGCCTCCGCTACGGAATTCCGGCGACCACCCGAGCGTCGTTCTATCTGTACTCCTCGCCGGCCGAGATCGACGCTCTGGTCGACGGCCTGGAGCACGTACGGAACTTCTTCGGCTGAGAGGCGTGCTGACAAGGTGAAGCTGGACTCGATGTACCAGGACGTCATCCTGGACCACTACAAGAACCCGCACGGGCGTGGTCTGAGGGACGGCGACGCCGAGGTGCACCATGTGAACCCGACGTGCGGCGACGAGATCACCCTGCGCGTGAAGTACGACGGCACGAAGATCGAGGACGTGTCGTACGAGGGCCAGGGCTGCTCCATCAGCCAGGCCAGCGCGTCGGTCCTCAACGACCTCCTGGTCGGCAAGGACCTGGCCGAGGCGCAGCGGATCCAGGAGACCTTCCTGGAGCTGATGCAGTCCAAGGGCAGGATCGAGCCCGACGACGCGATGGAGGAGGTCCTGGAGGACGCGGTCGCGTTCGCCGGGGTCTCCAAGTACCCCGCGCGGGTCAAGTGCGCCCTCCTGAGCTGGATGGCGTGGAAGGACGCGACGGCCCAGGCGCTGGGCGGCGCCGACGCCGAAAGGAAGACGGCATGACCGACACCGCTGAGATGAAGCCGGCATCGGAGGAGGAACTCCGCGAGGCCCTGATGGACGTGGTCGACCCCGAGCTGGGCATCGACGTCGTCAACCTCGGCCTGATCTACGGCATCCACGTCGACGACGCCAACATCGCGACCGTCGACATGACCCTCACCTCCGCGGCCTGCCCGCTGACGGACGTGATCGAGGACCAGGCGAAGTCCGCCACCGACGGCCTGGTCAACGAGCTGCGCATCAACTGGGTCTGGATGCCGCCGTGGGGTCCCGACAAGATCACCGACGACGGCCGCGAACAGCTCCGCGCGCTGGGCTTCAACGTCTGACCGCGCCGCGTGCGTGAGGCGGCGGCACCCCTGCGGGTGCCGCCGCTTTCGCGTACCCGCCCGCGGACCCTGTGTACGCTCGTACACATGGGATATCTGCTGCTCGCGGGTGCCATCGCCGCCGAGGTCACCGCCACCACGGCGATGAAGTACAGCGAGGGATTCAGCCGGCCGTGGCCCTCGGTCGTGACCGCGCTGGGGTATGTCGTGTCGTTCGCGCTGCTCGCGCAGACGCTGAAGACCGTGCAGATCGGCACCGCCTACGCCATCTGGTCCGGGGTCGGCACCGCGGCCATCGCCCTCCTCGGGCTGCTGCTGTTCGGGGAGGGGCTGACGCCGGCCAAGGCCGGCGGGATCCTGCTGATCATCGCAGGCGTGGTGGTGCTGAACCTGGGCCCGGCGGCGCACTGATGCCGCGCCGGCACGATCCCGGGCGCCGGCAGCGGATCATCGACGCGGCGATCCGGGTGGCCGGGCGGGACGGCATCGCCGGGCTGAGCCACCGCAGCGTCGCCGCGGAGGCGGACGTGCCGCTCGGCTCCACCACGTACCACTTCGCCACCCTGGAAGAGCTGCTGGTGGCCGCGTTGCGGCAGGCCGGCGAGGGGTTCTCCGGGGTGCTGGCCGAGCTGGTGCCGGAACACGGCGGCCCGGACGGTCTCGCCGCGGACCTGGCCCGGGCCCTCGGGGCGTGGCTGGGCGGCGAGCGCACCGGCGTGGAGCTGGAGTACGAGCTGTACCTGGCCGCGCTGCGCCGTCCGGCGCTGCGCCCCGTCGCCGCCGAGTGGACCGAGCGGGCGGCGGCGCCGCTGGCCCGGCGCACCGACCCGGTCACGGCCCGGGCCCTGCTCGCGCTGATGGACGGCCTGTGCCTCCGGGCGCTGCTGACGGGCGGCGCGTACGACGAGGAGGAGGCGCGGGCCCTGCTGGCTCGGCTGATCCCCTGAACCCGCGCCCGGCACGTGAGACGCGGTTCGCCCTGACCACCCCGCCCGCGTTAGGTTTTCCCCCATGACCGAGTCTGCAACCCGTACCACCGGCGCCGTCGCCGCCGGCCTCGCCACGATCGCCTCCGACGGCACCGTTCTCGACACCTGGTTCCCGGCCCCCGAGCTGGTCGAGGAGCCGGGGCCGGCCGGCACCGAGCGGCTGACCGCCGAGCGGGCGGCGGAGCTGCTGGGCGGCGGCGCGACCGCGGCGACCGGCCCGGACGCCCGCCGGGGCGTCGAGGTCGTCGCGGTCCGCACGGTCATCGCCTCGCTGGACGACAAGCCGGTCGACGCGCACGACGTCTACCTGCGGCTGCACCTGCTCAGCCACCGGCTCGTGAAGCCGCACGGCCTCAGTCTGGAGGGCCAGTTCGGCTTCCTCGCCAACGTCGCCTGGACCTCGCTCGGCCCGGTCGCCGTGGACGACATCGAGAAGGTGCGCCTGAACGCCCGCGCCGAGGGCCTGCACCTCCAGGTGACCTCGGTCGACAAGTTCCCGCGCATGACGGACTACGTCGTCCCCAAGGGCGTGCGCATCGCCGACGCCGACCGGGTCCGCCTCGGCGCCCACCTCGCCGCGGGCACCACGGTCATGCACGAGGGCTTCGTCAACTTCAACGCCGGCACGCTCGGCACCTCCATGGTCGAGGGCCGGATCTCCGCGGGCGTCGTGGTCGGCGACGGTTCGGACATCGGCGGCGGCGCCTCCACCATGGGCACCCTATCCGGCGGCGGCAACGTGGTCATCTCCATCGGCGAGCGCTGCCTGATCGGCGCCGAGGCGGGCATCGGCATCGCCCTCGGCGACGAGTGCGTGGTCGAGGCCGGCCTCTACCTCACCGCCGGCACCCGGGTCACCATGCCCGACGGCCAGATCGTCAAGGCCCGCGAGCTGAACGGCGCCTCCCACATCCTCTTCCGCCGCAACTCGGTCACCGGCGCGGTCGAGGCCCGCCCGAACAACGCGGTGTGGGGCGGGCTCAACGACATCCTGCACAGCCACAACTGATCTCCCGTCACACCCGGCGCGGCGCCCTTCACCACGCGGTGGAGGGCGCCGCGGCATGCGTGCACGGATCCCGGTGTTCGCCGCGCGGTGATCACCCCGCCCGCAGCGCCTCGTACCGGGCCAGCAGCCCGTCGGCCGTCTCCCGGCCGGCGGGCAGCAGCGGGGCACGGACCGGGCCGGCGGGCAGTCCGAGGCGGTCCAGCAGCGCCTTCGCGGTGACCGTGCCGGGCAGGCCCGCGCCCGTCATCGCCTCGGTCAACGGCGTGACGGCGAGCTGGAGCCGCCGCGCCCGCGCGGTGTCGCCGGCGTCGAACGCGGCCGGGATCGCGGCGATGTGCGCCGGTACGGCGTTCGCGACCGTGCTGACGCAGCCCGCCGCGCCGACCGCGTACAGCGCCAGCACGTGTTCGTCGCAGCCCGCGTAGTATGCCAATTCGGTCTCGGCCAGCACCTTCTGGGTGCCGAGGAAGTCGTAGGAGCAGTCCTTGACGGCGACGATCCGGGGGTGCTCGGCGAGCCGGATCAGCGTCTGCGGCTCGATCCGGGTGCCGGTGCGGCCCGGGATGTCGTACAGCATCACCGGCAGCTCGCTCGCGTCGGCGACGGCGCGGAAGTGCGCGGCCACGGCCTCCTGCGGGGGCCGGCTGTAGTACGGCGTCACCACCAGGACGCCGTCCGCGCCCGCCTTGGCGGCGGCCAGGGCCAGCTCCACCGTGTGCCGGGTGTCGGCCGAGCCGACGCCCGCGACCAGTGCCGCCCGGTCGCCGACCGCCTCCCGCACGGCCGCGACCAGCCGGGCCTTCTCCTCGTCGGTGGTGGTGGGCGACTCGCCCGTGGTGCCGTTCAGGACCAGGCCGTCGCAGCCCTCCGCCACCAGGTGTGCCGCCAGCCGGCGGGCGCCGTCCAGGTCGAGCGCGCCCGCGCCGGTGAACGGCGTGATCATCGCGCAGAGGGTGCGGCCGAAGGGCGGGGGCTTGCGGGTGCTCGTCATGGGAGTAGTGTCGGCGGCACGTAAGTGAAGTGCTACTTAATTCTTCTACGAGGTATCGGTTAGCGATACTGAGAGGTGCGGCGTGGCTCCACCGCGCCGGGCGAGGGCGGGCCGGTGGCCGGCGCCGGGGCCGGTGTGCCCCAACTCGGCCTTGGAGAAGCTCTGTTGCCGGCCTGGGGCCACAGGCGGCGGGCAGGGGTGAGGGGCTCCGCTCCGGGTACCCGGACGGCCCGGACGCGATCAGGAAAGGGCACACCGATGAGGCACAGGAACCCGCGTGGCTCGGGCGCCAAGGGCCCCGACGAGCTGCGCCGTCAGATCGAACAGACCCGGGGCCGCTTCGGCGGCACCGTCGGCCGGCTGAGGGGCGGCGCCGATGTGGCCGGCCGGGCCCGGACCCGGGCCGCGGACCTGAGGGACAAGGCCGGTGCCATGACCGTGCAGCTGCGCTCCGGGGCCGCCCAGGCGGGACACGGCGCCCAGGACCGGGCGGCCAGGGCGGGCCACCTCGTGCAGGGCCGGGCCGCCAAGGCGGGCGGCCGGGTGCAGGAAGGCGCGGCCAGGGCCGGGCACCTGATGCAGGACCGGGCCGTACGGGCCGGGCACGGCGCCCAGGAGCGGATGACCAGGGCCGGACATCTGGTACAGGAGCGGGCCGGCCACGGCAGGCACCTGTTGCACGACCGGGCGGTGCACGCCGGGCACACCGCGCGGCACGACCTGCGGCTGCCGCGGCCGGAGCGCCGGACCGTGCGCGCCGCGCTGCGCCATCCCCGCCCGGCGATGCTCGCGGGCGCGGCGGGCGCCGCCCTCCTCGGCGTGGCCGTGGTCTGGCGGCGCGTCGACCGCGGCGGCCGGTGAGCCGCTGACACGGGACGGCGGGACCGGCCGGGCACACCGCCCGGCCGGTACCACCGTCGCTCTCGGGCCGGGCGAGGCGCTCGGCGAGCAGGGCGGCGA
>NZ_JBVHXT010000008.1:57098-223144 GCF_055569255.1 Streptomyces sp. NPDC029296 | reverse complement strand
CCTGACCCTGGACGACGACCCGTACCGGGCCTACCGCGCGCAGATCTTCCTGAACGGCTGGAACCTGGGCCAGTACATCAACCACGTCGGCCCGCTCCAGCACCGAGGTCGTGTCGGCGACCCCGTTCTTGTCGCCGATGCGCTGCCCGGCCGCGACCAGCCGGCCGTCCCGGACCACCTGGAGGGTGACGTCGGCGTTGACCAGCCGCGGGAAGCCGACCGCGGCGAGCCTGCCCGCGTAGGGCCAGCTCAGGGTCGGGGTCAGGCCGTTGGTGGAGATCCGCAGGCCGTCGTTGAGGGTGCGCCGCACGGTGTCGGCGCTCACCTCGCCGTCGCCGATCTTCTCCAGGACGGCCCGGAGCACGGTGTAGGCGATCCACGTGGTCTGCACCCCGGCGTCGGCGGGGTCGATGCGGTCGTCGTCGAAGGCCGCCTCGCTGATCACCTTCTTCATCGGACCCCAGCGCGGATCGGAGGCGGCCGGGTACCAGCCGGTGATGTACGCCCCCTCGTACGGCCCGGACGCCCCGCCCGTGGCGTTGATCACCGTCTGGTCGACGCTGCCGAGCACGGTGGCCGTGCGCACGTCCGGGTGGTTCGCCCGGGCCCGCCGGAAGGAGTCCATGAAGGTGTCCGTGCGGTCGCCGAGCGCGGGCACCACACAGCCCTTGCGGGCCGGGTCCTCGGTCGCGTAGCGCAGCGCCCGGTCGGCCTGGCCGCCGTACTCGGTGGCGTCCTCGGCGGCGAGCTGGTCGCCGGCGTCCGCGTGCCCGCCCGCCTTCAGGCCCGCGTCGAGCAGCACGGGCAGCTGGTCGCCGGCGATGCTGTCGGGGCGGACCAGGGCGACGTTGCCGCAGCCCGCCGCCAGGGCCCTGCCGAGGCCGGCCAGCAGGGCGGGCTGGCCGCCGTTGACCGGGTAGGACATGGAACCGGTGAACTCGTCGTTGGTGACGCCGTAGCCGCCGATGTAGGGGATGCCGGCGCCCTCCAGCGGGGCGAGGTAGGAATCGCCGAACTGGCTGTAGGAGCCGACCACCGCGACCGCGTGCTCGGCCGCCGCCCGCTTCGCGCACCGCGCCGCGCCCACGCTGTCGTTGTGGTCGTTGCAGGTCAGCACCTTCAGCTCGCGGCCGTTGACGCCGCCGTGCGAGTTGACCCACTTCGCGTAGGCGAGGGCCATCGCGGGCATGCCGGGCTTGTTGGTCGCGTCGGTGTCCTGCGGGGCCCAGGTCATCACGGTGACCGGGTCGTTCCCGGAGCCCCCCGTGGCACCGGGGACGAGTCCGCACGCGGCGGTGAACGACGCGCACAGGGCCATGGCGCCCGCGGCGAGGGCGGTGCCCCGGACGGGGCCAAGGAGGCGGGAAGAGGCGGAAAGGGTGGTGCGAGTGCGTCGCCTGCCGGTCATGCACCCGCACGATTCCCTCACACCGCTAACCCGGGAGTGACCCACGGTCAATGAAAGGTGACGCGGGGGTGAATTACGGGGTCCGCTGGGCCGGGGGCGGCGCGGAACGTACGATCGGTGACCGTGCAAGGTTCGGAGAACTCTTCCCGTCGCGGCCGCCGCTCCTCCACCATGGGCGGCATGCCCCTGAACGACATGCCGTGGTGGCGGTGGCGCAGCAACGTGCGCTCGGCGCTGCACATGCTCTCCGACCCGGTGTTCCAGCGCGAGGTCTGGCTGGCCGGCGTGGACGGCTACGGCGACGTCACGGACGCCGTGTACCGGCTGGTGGAGGACACCTGGCTGGACAACTGGTCGGCGGAGAAGTACGTCGGCACCATATTCCGGGACTCGCAGGAGGCGGCGCTCGTCGACACCGCCGTGCTGCGGGTGCTGCGGATCATGCACGAGGTCGGTCCGGACGCGCCGGTCGCCGCGTATCTGGACCACCCCTCCTGGCCGGACGCGGTGCGGGCGGCGCGTGACGCGCACGTGCGGATGTCGGTGAGCGACGGGGAGGACCCGGACACGGCGCCGAAGAGCCTCGAGGTCCTGCGGATCCTGACGCGTTCCGCTTAGCGGACGGCGGCCCGCGCGGGGCGGCCGGTATGGGACCCTGTGGTGCATGACCGATCAGTCCGCTTCCGCCGCCGCCCCGGCCGACCAGTACGTCCTGACGCTTTCCTGCCCGGACAAGCAGGGCATCGTGCACGCCGTGTCCAGCTATCTGTTCATGACCGGCTGCAATATCGAGGACAGCCAGCAGTTCGGCGACCACGACACGGGACTGTTCTTCATGCGCGTCCACTTCTCGGCCGAGGCGCCGGTGACGGTGGAGAAGCTGCGGGCGAGCTTCGCCGCGGTCGGCGACTCCTTCCACATGGACTGGCAGATCCACCGGGCCGACCAGAAGATGCGCATCCTGCTCATGGTCAGCAAGTTCGGGCACTGCCTGAACGACCTGCTGTTCCGGGCGCGGACCGGCGCGCTCCCGGTGGAGATCGTCGGTGTGGTGTCGAATCACACCGATTTCGCAGAGCTGGTGGGTTCGTACAACATTCCCTTCCACCACATCCCGGTCACCAAGGACACCAAGTCCGAGGCCGAGGCGAAGCTGCTGGAGCTGGTGCGCGAGGAGCGGGTCGAGCTGGTCGTGCTGGCCCGCTACATGCAGGTCCTCTCCGACGACCTGTGCAAGCAGCTCAGCGGCCGGATCATCAACATCCACCACTCGTTCCTGCCGAGCTTCAAGGGCGCGAAGCCGTACCACCAGGCGCACGCGCGGGGCGTGAAGCTGATCGGCGCGACGGCGCACTACGTCACCGCGGACCTGGACGAGGGGCCGATCATCGAGCAGGAGGTCGAGCGGGTCGGGCACGGTGTGACGCCGGACCAGCTGGTGGCCGTCGGCCGCGACGTGGAGTGCCAGGCGCTCGCCCGGGCCGTCAAGTGGCACGCCGAGCGGCGCATCCTGCTCAACGGCCGCCGCACCGTGGTGTTCGCCTGAACCCGGGCGCCCCGGGCGGCCCTCAGGGCTGCTCGGTCACCGTGAAGTAGCGGGCGAAGGCGGGGACGACGTCCCGCTCGTCGATCCTTCCGTCGCCGTCGGTGTCGAGCGCGGCGGCGGCCGTCCCGGCGGCCCCGGCCGGCACGCGCAGGGCCCGCAGGACGCGGGCGGCGTCGGGGACGGTGATCCGGCCGCCGGCGTCCGTGCCGGCCACCGCCAGGGCCGCGTGCAGGAAGGGGCGGGCGATCTCGGCGAACCGGTCGGGGGTGTCGCGCAGCCGCTTGACCGCGCCGGTGACGAACTCCTGGCGGGTGATGCGCTGGTCGCCGTCCCGGTCGGCGATGCCGGCCATGCCCTGCCAGAACGCCTCCGCGCCGGCGTACAGCGCCTGGCCCGCGGCGGAGCGGGCGGGCACGGCGAACTCGGCGAGCAGCGCCTTGGCCGCCGCGTTGAAGTCCGCGCGGTCGATATAGCCGTTGCCGTCCTGGTCGAAGCCGGCGAACCGGGCGGCGATCCGGCGTTCGTACTCGGTGCTGACCATGTGGGGGGCCGCCTCACGTGTGCGTCGTACATGTCGTACATGGGGGGCCGCGGGACCGCGCGGGTCCGGGGGCCTGGCTGGGAGCGTACGACGCCGGTGGCCGTCGGATGGCGGAAAACCGACGACTGCACCAAGACCGGGGAAATTCCGCGACAACGCCGTGGCCGCGCCGGGACGTTGTCACGTCCGGCGGGCGCTCAGGCGGACAGAGGCCCGGCCTCGTCGGTGGTCGCGGAGTCGAGGTCGGGGTGGACGTCGAAGAGGCGGCGGACGCCGAGGGCGCCGAGCACCCGGTTGACGTGCGAGCCGTCGACGGCGCCCCGGTCCGGCAGGATCAGCCGCAGCCGGCCCTGGCAGGAGCGGATCAGCCGGCGGGCGGCGATGAGGACGCCGACCCCGCTGGAATCGCAGAAGAAGACGTCGGAGAGGTCCACGACGAGGCTGTGGTGTCCCTCGGCGACGGCGTCGTGCACGTGCTGGCGCAGCACCGGCGAGGTCATCAGGTCCAGTTCCCCGGACACCCGGAGCACGGCCCACTGGCCCTGTTCGACGCCGGTCACCTTGAATGCCACGGCCCTGCTCCTCCGCTCGCCGGATGTCCCGGAACCGCTTGGAAACGGAAGCAGTTCCTACGTTTCCTTTCGCGCGGCTGCCCAGCGGCCGTTCCCTGAAACGTGAGGCCGCAAACGGGGGTTGATCACTAAGGGTCTTGTTTCGGTCATCAACGATCACGCTCGATCAGGCGGACTCGAGTCCTGCGTGAAGGTTGTGTGAAGAGGGCACTATCACGAGAAGGGGCTCCGGGGGCGCACATTGGCACAAAGGGGCGTGCCCTGTCAGAGTGCCCGACTACATTCGAGAGGACGGGGCCGGCCGGCCCGGTGGCCGGACACGGTGAGGGGAGGGAACCGCGTGGCCAGGAACGACCTGTCGCCCCGGTGGGACCGCAAGATGCAGCAGCGGCTCGCCCGCGGCGAGGCGGCGGCCCTCGGCGAGATGTACGACCGGTTCGCCTCCCTGGTGCACCACCTCGCCCACCGGGTGCTGGACGACGAACGGGCCGCCGACGCCGTCACCCGTGAGGTCTTCGCCCACGTCTGGGAGCACCCCGAGGGGTACGACCCCAAGGAGGGCCCGCTGCGCTCCTGGCTCGCCGAGGTCACCCAGCGGGTCGCGGTGCGACGGCTGCGGGACCGCGCGGAACGGGAGCGGCCGCGGCACGGGGAACCGGAGAGCACGGTGCGCCGCGCCTCGGTCGCCGCCCGCGCCGACTACATCGTCCACTCCATGCCCGCCCCGCTGCGCGCCGCCCTGGACCTGGCCTACAACCAGCGCCGTGACTACCGCCAGGCGGCGAGGGACCTCGGCGTCACCGAGGACGAGGCCCGCCGCCGGCTCCGCCTCGGCCTCCAGCTCCTGGCCACCGCCCACGACGCCGCCACCCCGCCGGGATACCGGGGTGCGGTGTGAACGGCCCGGACCGCTCCGGGGCGACGCACGAGAACGCCCACGGCGCCGCCGACGACCGCCGGGACGGGGAGGAGCCGGGGGAGCACCGGGGGAGCGGCACCGGAGGCCGCCGCGCCGCCGACGGCTCCGGCGGTCGCCGCGACCCGGACGGTCCCGGCGGCCGCCGTGGGCCGGGTGGCTCCGGTGGCCGCTTCGGGCCGCCGGGCGGTGCCGGCCGGAGCGCCGGACGGTCCGGGGCCGTGCCCGGCCCGCGGATACCCACGCCCCGAACCTCCGTGGAGGACAGCGGACTCGCGCTGCCCGGCCTCGCCGACCTGGGGGACCTCGCACCCGTGCCACCGCTCGACCTGCCGCACGACGTACTGAAGTCGCTGCTCGGCGCCTGGGCGCTGACCGCCTGCTCGGCCGCGGAGACGGCGGCCGTGGAGGACCACCTGGGCGGCTGCGGCGCCTGCGCCGACGAGGCCCGCCGGCTCCGCGAGGCGGTCGGCCTGCTGCACCAGCCGGAGAGCCTCGACCTGGACCCCGGCCTGCGCACCCGCGTCCTGGAGAGCTGTCTGCGGCGCCGGCCGCCGCGCATCCCGGTGCCCGACTGGGCCGCGCCGTACGACGCCGAGACCGCCCGGCTGGACGCGCTGCTCCAGGACTTCGGGAAGGCGGAGTGGGAGGCGCGGGTGGAACTGCGCTGGTTCGAGAACGACACCCCGGCGAGCCGTCGTACGACCGTCGCCGGGGTGATGGCGCACCTGCTCGCGGTGGACGGGCTGATCGCCGCCGCGCTCGGACTCCCGGACCCGCTGGCCGGGCTCTCCGGCGCGGCGGACCGGGGCGCCCCGGGACCGGCCGGCCGCACGGAGGCGTACTGGCGGGCCGCGCGCCCGGCGCCCGCGCACGCGGTGCGCGGGCCCTGGCGGGAGCAGAGCCACGCGCTGGTGCGCACGGCGTCCTTCACCGGCGGCCACACCGGTGGACTGCCCGTGTCCTACGGCGACTTCACGCTGCCGCTGCACGACGCGATGCTGGACCGCGCCTTCGAGTGCTGGGTGCACGCCGAGGACATCGCCCAGGCGGTGGACTACCCGTACCCGGTGCCGACGCCCCGGCATCTGCACCGGATGATCGCCTTCGCGGCCCGCGTGCTGCCGGCGGTGCTCGCCGAGCGCCGCCGCGCGGGCCTGTCCGAGCCGGGCCGCAGCACCCCGCACCTGGTGCCGGCCGGCGCGCCCGGCCGCAGTCTGCGGCTGGAGATCGAGGGCGACGCCGGCGGCGAGTGGCTGATCCCGCTGGACTCGCCCGCGGCCCGGGGCTCCGCGGAACTGGAGGTGGCCCATGTGGTGCTCGACGGCGTGGAGTTCTGCAGGCTCGCCGCGGGCCACGTGTCCCCGGAGGACGCCGCGGCGGGCCAGGACGGCGACCGCCGGGCGATCCGCGACGTGCTGTACGCGGCGGCGAGCCTCAGCCGGATGTGACCGGTGGAGTCCGGTCGGAGGCGACCGGGATCAGAAGCGGCTGCCCGGGCCCGGCAGGCCCCGGGACCCCGGCAGGGGCAGCGGGAGCAGGCCGGCGCGCTCGGCCGCTTCCGGCGCGGCCTTGCAGGTGGTGTCCTTAGACGGCAGCCTGCCGGTGGTCAGATAGGCCGTGGCCGTCTTGTCGGCGCACGACTTGGTGCCGTAGACGCCGTGCCCGACGCCCCCGGCGACCGTCACCATCTTCGCGCCCTTCATGGCGCGGCGCAGGCCCTGGCCACTGGTCAGCGGCGTCTGGGGGTCCCACTCGTTCTGCAGGATCAGCGCGCGGACGGTGTTGTCCACCTTGGTCGTGCGCTCGCCGCCGGTCTTCCAGAAGGCGCACGGCTTGATGGAGGAGCCGAAGTCGCCGTACAGCGGGTACTTCTCCTTGTCCCGGATCGCGTCGGCGCGGTACCGCTCGGGGTCACGCGGCCAGTCGCGCTGGTCGGCGCACAGGACGGACCAGAAGGCGGCGTCGCCGTTGTCCTCGGGCGTGGCGCGGGCGAACGACGGCGGGACGGGCGTGGGCGTCCTGAGCCCCCGGCCGGCGGGCTTGCCCGCGGCGGCCTTCTTCAGCGAGACGATCCACTCGGCGCCGTCCCGCACGCTGAAGAACGTGGAACGGCTGAAGGCGCGGATGTCGTCCCCGGTCATCCGCATGCCGTCGAGGTCGATCGGCTTGCGGTCGGCCTGGGCGACCAGGTCGTAGAAGGCCTTCCGGACCGCCTCGGGCGTCGTGCCCAGCCGGTAGGTGGAGTGGTGGCGGGCGGTCCACTGGGTCCAGCGGGTGAAGGCGGGTTCGGCGCCCTCCGCCCAGACCTGGATCATGCCGCGCCAGACGCGGGCCGGGTCGACGGCGCTGTCCAGCACGAAGCGGTCGGTGCGCCCGGGGAACATCTGCGTGTAGACCGCGCCGAGGTAGGTGCCGTAGGAGTACCCGAGGTAGGAGATCTTCTTCTCGCCGAGCACGGCACGGATCACGTCCATGTCGCGGGCGGTGTTGCGGGTGGAGACGTGGCGGAGCTTGCCGCCCTGCCGGGCGTGGCACTTCTCGGCGACGGTCCGGGCCCACGCCACGTCCTTGGCGAACGTCGCCGCCTTGTAGGGGCGTTCCCAGTTCTGTTCCTTGTCGGTCAGGCCGCAGCCGACCGGGGAGCTCTCGCCGACGCCCCGGGGGTCGAAGCCGACGAGGTCGTAGGTGTTCTTCACGGACCTGGGCAGCTCGCCGCCCAGGAACAGGGGCATGTCGAGGCCGCTGCCGCCCGGTCCGCCGGGGTTGAGCAGGAGCACGCCCCGGTGGTCCTTCCTGGTGCTCGTCTTCCACCTGGATATGGCGAGGTCGAGCTTCTTGCCGCCCGGTCGGCTGTAGTCGAGCGGCACCTTGACGGTGGCGCACTGGAAGGCGGCCGGCGCGTCCGGGGCGCAGCGGTGCCACGCCGGCTTCTGCGTGAGGTACCGGCCGAGCGGGTCGGTGGTGGCGGACGCGGTGGCGGAGGCCGTGGCCGGGAGGAGCACGGGAACCATGACGGCGGCGGCACCGGCCGCCAGCAGAGAGGCGGTTCTGCTGCTTCGCACGGGTGGAGGTCCTTCGGTCGGTGGACAGGGAACCCGTCCACCCTTTCGCGCCCGCGATCCGGACGAATCCTCCCTGGCGGCAGGGTTTCTGACCCTCGGTCGGAGGCGGCGCCCCGGCGAATGGTCCCGGAGTCGGACAACCGCGTCGCGCTTCCCGCCGTCTTGTCCAGGAGGTCGGAAAAAGCTGTCGGGGACGGTACTCGAACCCCCCCCGCGCGGCAAAGCCTTGGCCCATGATGTTACGGATCGTGGCAACCGATGGTTACGGAGCGTCGACAGTCGAGGGTGCCGCCGACCGGAGTCGTCACGGTCCGCGAGCGCCCGGCGGCTCGGGTACCGTGGGGGAGAGCGCGAGGGGCCGCGCGCACGAGCCCGGCCGGCGCCGCCCCCGGGGCGATGCCGGACCACGCGGCGCCCGCCGCTGCTCGCACGGCGGTTGGGGATGTGGCCCCGGGTTTGTTCGACTCGGCGTCAAGAGCGTCGCACAGTATCCCTCACACGTACTCCTTCGCGCGGGAATATGCCCGAAGCGCTTGTTGGCGTGACTGTCAGTCAACCATGCTGTGCAGTAAGGGAGTCACAGTCCGTGACTCCCGGCTCTGGTCGTTGTCCTGGCCATGCAGAAAATGGCTACGATCGTGGCCCTCGTCGTGATCGTCGCCGCGGCGGACGCCGTGGCGCACGGATGGCGCGGGGTCATGTGTCCGCCGGTTCGGATGGTGTGAGCGGTGCAGGTGCTTCGAGTGCAGCTGGAGATCCGGCCCGACCCCGCGGAGGTGGGGAGGGCCAGGCGGTGGGCCCGCTCGCGGCTGGCCGGGTCGGGGATAACGGCCGACGAGCCGCTGGCCGAGACCCTGATCCTGCTCGTCTCCGAACTGGTGACCAACGCCGTGGTGCACACGGGCCGGCCGGCCGTGCTGCGGCTCGCTCTGCCGTGCGCGGCGGCCGGGGGCGGCGCGTCGGACCCGGTGCGGGTGGAGGTCGCCGACAGCAGCGACCGGGCGCCCCGGCCCCGGTGTGCCGACGACGACGCCACCGGTGGGCGGGGCCTCGCCCTCGTGGAGTGTCTCGCCGACCGCTGGGGCTGGATCCCCGAGGGCGCCGGCAAGAGCATCTGGTGCGAACTGGACCGGTGTTCACCGCCCCGGCGGGGCGCGGCGCTGGCGTACGGAGGCGGACTGTCCGCGTACGAGGGGCTCGCCTTCGAAGCGGTGTAGCCGAGCGGCCGCCGCTCTTCACCCCACCGTCCCGCGCGCACCGGTGCCGCCGGTCACCGGACCGCCGCCGGTCCATCGGCGTGCCCGTCGCGCCGGCGAACGGCTCGGGCATCGCCGACAGCCGGAACGCGCCCCGCTCCGTTTTCTCCACAGGCTGTGGACAACTCTTCGGGATTCCGGCTCCGGCCCCTCGGCATGCCCGTCTCCAGCAAGTGCGGGGTGTGCGCGGGAAGCCCAGGGATTCTCGATCGCGGGCGGGAAGATCTCAAAAGTGCCGAGTAGTGCCGTCCGGCGCCTCCCCGGGGCCTGTGTCCGTGCCCCCGCCGGAGCACGGCGGCTGACGAACCGTCACTCTCCCTGCCGGGGCTCCTGGTTCCCGGCGGCGCAGGACGGGCGGGTCGGAGTTATCCACAGGCTCTGGAAATGGGGGAGGCGGTTGTCGGCGCCGGCCCCTACCGTCGGGGCATGAGCTACCGCGATGTCCTCTCCCGGCGGGTCCTGACCTGGGCCGTGGTGGCCGTCGGCGCCCGGATGCCGGTGGCCATGGCCCCGCTGGCCCTGGTCTTCCTGGCCCGCGAGCGCCCCGGCGGCTACGCGCTGGGCGCGGCCCTCGCCGCCGCCTACGTCGTCGGCGAGATCGCCGGCGCCCCCGTCCTCGGCATGCGCCTGGACCCCGCCCGGGCCCGTCCGCAGCTGGCCGCCGGCCTGGCCGCGGGCGCCGCCGGCTTCGCCGGCCTCGGGGCGTTCGCCGGCGCGCCCGCCGCGCCGCTCGCCGCCTTCGCCTTCCTCGCCGGGGCCGGTCCCGCCGCCGCGCCCGGCGGGCTGCGGGCCCTGCTCACCTCCCTGGCCCCCCGGCACGCGGCGGCCCAGGCGCTGTCGGTCGAGTCGATGCTCACGTTCGGCATCTGGGCCGTCTCCCCGGCCGCCGTCACCGGGCTCGCCCTCGGTGCCGGCCCACGCCTGCCGCTGCTGCTCGCGGCCGCCCTGATGGCGGCCTCCGCGCTGGGCCTGTGGCTGCTGCCGGCCGGCTGGGCGGCGGAGCCGGACGGCCCCGGCGCGCGGGGCGTCTCCAAGCTGCGCGTGCTGGCCGGCGCCTGGCCGGTGTACGTCACGGGCGCGGCCGGGCTGTCCCTGCTGTCGCTGGCCGAACTGGTCCTGCCCGCCCTGCTGGAACAGCGCGGCATCGGCGTCGGCTGGGCGGGCCCGCTGCTGACGGTGATGTCGGTGGCCTCCGCCGTCGGCGCCTTCGTGTACGGGCTGCGGTCCTGGCCGGGCCGGCTCGCCACCCGCAGCGTGGTGCTGATGGCGGGGATGTCGGCGGCGGTGTGCCTGGTCGCCCTGATACCGGCGGTGCCGGGCATGGCGGTGGCGCTGGCCGTGGCGGGGCTGCTCCAGTCCGGCGCGCTGCTCACCCGCAACCTGTCGCTGCGCGAGGCGCTGCCGCCGCACGCCCTGGCGGCCGGCTACTCGGTCATGTACGCCGCCGTCGGCGCCGGCTACGCGGCCACCGGCTCGCTCGCCGGTGCCCTGCTGCCGCTCACCACTCCCTCGACGGCGATCCTTGCGGGCGTGGCCCTGACCCTGCTGCTGACGGCGGTGGGCTGGTGGGGCGAGATACGCGTCGGCCGGTCAACTCGGGGTGCGGGTGCGGGTGCCGGTGCCGTCGTGCCGCTCGGCGCCGCCGGTGCGGAAGGTGCGCCGGTAGGCGGTGGGGGTGACGCCCAGCGCGGCCTGTAGGTGCTGGCGCATCGACTGGGCCGTGCCGAAGCCGGACTCAGCCGCCACCCGGTCCATCGACAGCGCGGTGGACTCCAGCAGTTGCCGGGCCCGCTCCACGCGCTGCCGGGTGAGCCACTGCCCGGGACTGATGCCGGTCTCCTCGCGGAAGCGGCGGGTGAAGGTGCGCACCGACATCGCCTCCTGGGCGGCCATGTCCCGCAACTGGATCGGCTCGTGGAGCCGGCCGAGGGCCCAGGCACGGGCGGTCCCCGTCGTCGAGCGCCGGGGATCGGGCACCGGGCGCTGGACGTACTGGGCCTGGCCGCCGTCCCGGTGGGGCGGTACGACCGTGATCCGGGCGACCTCGTTGGCGACCGTCGTGCCGAAGTCGCGGCGCACCAGGTGCAGGCACAGGTCGATCCCGGCGGCCACCCCGGCCGAGGTCAGCACGTCGCCGTCGTCGATGAACAGCACGTTGGCGTCCACCTCGACCTCGGGGAACAACCGCTGGAACCGCTCGGCGTCCGCCCAGTGCGTGGTGGCCGGGCGGCCGTCCAGCCGGCCGGCGGCGGCGAGGACGTAGGCGCCGGTGCAAATGGAGGCGAGCCGGGTCCCGGGGCGTACATGGGAGAGGGCGACGGCGAGTTCGTCGGTGAGCCGCCCCTCCTCGTAGACCGGACCCAGCTCGTACGAGGCCGGGATGATCACCGTGTCGGCGGTGGCCAGCTCCCGTGGGCCGTGCGGGACGTCGATGGAGAAGTCGGCGTCCGTCCGGACCGGGCCGGGCGGCCGGACGGAGCAGGTCACCACCTCGTACAGGCGCCGGCCGCGCGCGTCCCGGGGGCGGCCGAAGATCCGGTGCGGGATGCCCAGTTCGAAGGGCAGCAGACCGTCCAGGGCGAGTACGGCGACCCGGTGCGGCCGGAACTCCCCCTCGTCGGTCATGGCCCGATCCTAGCGAATGCTGTCCTTCGGGCCACTCGATGGGACGCGTGTGAAAATCGGAGGCTCGGGAGGTGACTCAGACAACCCCAGCAGCCGCCCCCGTCCAGGCCCCGCCCGCCCGGCGCCGCCGCCGTGTGCACCGCGCGTGGTTCGTCGCCGCCGTCACGTTCGTCACGATCACCGGCGCGGCGGCCTTCCGTTCGCTGCCCAGCCTGCTCATCGACCCGCTCCACGGGGAGTTCGGCTGGTCGCGCGGCACGATCGGCGCGGCCGTCTCCGTCAACCTGGCCCTGTACGGGCTGACCGCGCCCTTCGCCGCCGCTCTGATGGATCGTTTCGGCATCCGGCGGGTGGTCGCCGCCGCGCTCACCGTGATCGCGCTCGGCTCCGGCCTGACCGTGTGGATGACGGCACCCTGGCAACTGCTGCTGTGCTGGGGCCTGCTGGTGGGACTGGGTACCGGCTCCATGGCGCTGGCGTTCGCCGCGACGGTCACCAACCGCTGGTTCGCCACGCGGCGCGGACTGGTCAGCGGCATCCTCACCGCGGCCTCCGCCTCCGGCCAGTTGGTCTTCCTCCCGCTGCTGTCCCGGGTCGTGGAGGACCATGGCTGGCGGCCCGCCGCCGTCACGGTGGCGCTGACCGCGCTGGCCGTGGTCCCCCTGGTCTGGCTGCTGCTGCGCGACCATCCGGCCGACGTGGGCGACAAGCCGTACGGCGCCGCGGAGTTCGTGCCCAAGCCGCCGCCGGCCGCCGGTGCCGCCCGCCGCACGCTCACCGTGCTGTCCCGCTCCGTGCGCACCGGCACCTTCTGGCTGCTCGCCGGCACCTTCGCGATCTGCGGCGCCTCCACCAACGGCCTGGTGCAGACCCACTTCGTGCCCGCCGAGCACGACCACGGCATGCCCGTGACGACGGCGGCCTCGCTGCTCGCGGTCGTCGGCGTGTTCGACGTCGCCGGCACGATCGCCTCCGGCTGGTTCACCGACCGGTTCGAGCCGCGCCGCCTGCTCGCCGTCTACTACGCCCTGCGCGGGCTGTCCCTGCTCTTCCTGCCGATGCTGCTCGGCCCCGCGATAAAGCCCTCGATGATCTTCTTCATCGTCTTCTACGGACTGGACTGGGTGGCCACCGTCCCGCCCACCCTCGCCCTGTGCCGCGAGCGGTTCGGCGAGGACAGCGCCATCGTCTTCGGCTGGGTGCTCGCCGCCCACCAGGTCGGCGCGGCCCTCGTCGCCTACCTCGGCGGCGTCGCCCGGGACGTCTTCGGCTCCTACGACCCGGTCTGGTACGCCGCCGGCACGCTGTGCGCGGCGGCGGCCCTGATGTCCCTGGTCATACGCCGCACCGCCCCGGCCCACCCGACCCCCGCCGTGTCCTGAACCCGGGACCGGGCACGGGAGGGGGCGGCGGCGTTCCTCACCGGCCCGGCCCGGTCGTCGGCGAGCCGGGCGAGGGGAACGGACCGGAAGGCCGAAGGCGCGGGGCCGGCCGCTCCCCCCGCTTCGCGACCGCCTTCGCGATCCGCCCCGCGTCGATCGCCAGCTCCCGCAGCATCCCGCTGATCGGATTGGTGAACCCGGTGAAGTACAGGCCGGGCGCCCGCGGAGAGGTACGGCCGCCGTGCACCACCGGCCGGCCGCGCCCGTCCAGCACTCCCAGATGCCCGACCAGGCCCTCCAGCGCGCGGACGTACCCGGTGGCCGCGATCACCGCGTCCGGCGTGATCCGGCCGCCGTCGGCGAGGACCACCGTGCCGTCCTCGAACGCCTCCACGGCGGCCACGACCTCCACCGCGCCCCGGCGGACGGCGTCGATCAGACCGGCGTCCTGCACCGGGATCGCACCCTGCCGCACCCTGCTGTACAGGCCGGTGTCCGGGCGTGGCAGCCCGTGCGCGGACAGGTCCGGGGTGCTCAGCCGCCCCACCGGCCCCGCGAGCCGGTCCACCAGCCAGACCGGCAGCCGCCGGACGAGGACGCCGGTGTACTGGGCGGGCCAGCCGAGGGTGGAGCGGCGCAGGATGTGCGGCGGCGTGCGCACCGCGAGGCGCACCCGCCCGGCCCCGCCCTCCACCAGGTCCACGGCGATCTCCGCGCCCGTGTTGCCGACGCCGACGACGAGCACATCCCGGCCCCGGTACGGCC
The DNA here is from genome assembly GCF_055569255.1 of Streptomyces sp. NPDC029296. NCBI lineage: Bacteria > Bacillati > Actinomycetota > Actinomycetes > Kitasatosporales > Streptomycetaceae > Streptomyces > Streptomyces sp. NPDC029296. The sequence goes on along the minus strand of NZ_JBVHXT010000008.1, from coordinate 209,068 downwards.
CGGCGTCGCGGTAGCGGGCGGCGTGCAGCAGCTCACCGCCGTACTCCTCGCGGCCGGGCCAGTCGGGCAGCCGCGGGGTGTGGTTGAAGCCGGTGGCGACGACCACCGCGCTGCCGGTCAGCTCCCGGCCCCCGGAGGCGTGCAGCAGCCACCCGGTACCGTCCGCGGCCGGTTCGACACGGTGCACCTCCACCCCGGTGACGATCTCCAGGTCGTGGTGCTCGGCGTACTTCTCCAGGTACCGCACCACGTCGTCCCGGGACACCCAGCGCCCGAACCTGCGGGGCATGGGCAGGCCGGGCAGCGCGGACAGCCGCCGGGTGGTGTGCAGCCGCAGCCGGTCGTAGTGGCCGCGCCAGGAGGCGCCGACCCGGTCGGACTTCTCCAGGACCACCGCCCGGCCGCCCCGCTCCCGCAGTGCCCGGGCGACGGCCAGGCCGCCCGGTCCGGCGCCGATCACGTAGACCGGGGGGTCGGCGGGGGCCGGCGTGCGGCGGACAGCGGCGGGGCGGGAGGCGGCCATGAGCGGGAGCGTAATCACCCATCCGCTTGATGGGTCTCGGTCAAGACCGGAATGGGTTGCGGATTGATCACGGGTGTACAGGAGGGGTGCGCGGCCCGTGAACGAACCCCGCTCAGTCCCACGGGTCCGTGAAGGACCGGCCGGGCACCGGCTTGGCGATGAGCGCGACCGGGATGAAGAAGTTCACCTGGCCGATCACGAACATCAGCGTGGCGAGGGCCTTGGGCTCGTAATGCTCCGCCGCCCGCGCGTACAGCTCGTCGCGGACCCGCTCGCCGGACGCGGCCGGCCGGAGCACCGCATCCACCAGCGCCAGCGCGGCCCGCTCGGCGGCGGAGAAGTACGGCGAGTCCCACCAGGACGCCACCGAAGCGATCCGCTCCTCCGACTCCCCCGCCTTGCGCAGGAAGCCGGTGTGCAGCACGGTCAGGTAGGTGCTGCCGACGATCTGGCCGGCCCGCAGCTGGACCAGGCCGATCGTGGCGCGCGGCACCGAACCGTTGCCGGTCACCCGCCACAACGCCGCCGACACCTCCGTCAGTTCGGGCACGAGCCGCGCGGGGTCCTCGGGCATGCGCGGCACCATCGGGACCTCCGCCGTGATCGAACGCTTCTCCATCGCCGTCCCCTCGGGCTGTCGCGTCGCTGTCACCTCCCTGACGGACGGCGGCGCCCGGGTGTGACGGCCGGCGCAGACGGACCTCTCACGGCCACAACAGCGTCCTGCTCCAGCCGAATCCGGTACTGCGGTACTCCAGGCGTACGTGCCGCCGCGCCGGGTCCCCCTGGAAGAATTCCACCGTCTCGGGGCGCAGCCGGTACAGCGTCCAGGTCGGCGACGGCTCCGCCGGGTTCTCCCGGGCCCGCTCCCAGGCGGCCTCCGAGGCCTGTCGCAGTTCCGCCAGGGAGTCCAGCACCTCGCTCTGCCGGCCGGTCAGCGCGGCGGCCAGCGCGCCGGTGGACCGCGCGTGCAGGTCGGCCCGGCTCTCCTCGGCCGGCGCGGGGACGACCGGCCCCCGCAGCCGCACCTGGCGGCCCAGCGCCGGCCAGTAGAAGGCGAGGGCCGCCTGCGGCCGGGCGGCCAGCGCGCGGCCCTTGCGGCTCGTGGCGTGCGTGGCGAAGGACCAGCCGTCCGCGTCGGCGCCGTGCAGCATCACGATCCGCACGTCCGGCAGTCCCTCCTCGTCGACGGTGGCCAGCGACATGGTGTGCGGCTCCGGCTGCCCCGCCGCCACCGCCTCCGCGAACCAGCTCGTGAACAGGGCGAGCGGGGTGGGCGGGGCGGTGTCCGGGTCGAAGGGCGGCAGCCGGGTGACGTCGGGGTCCCAGACCCGCAGCGAGCGGAGCAGTTCGTGAAGATCGTCCTGTGCCATGGGGCGAGTATCACCGCTGAGGCCGCGCTCACTCCCGCCGCGCCCGTGCTCGTTCCCTCCCCGGCACCGTCGTCGCCGGGGAGGGGAACCAGCCGCCGGTGCCCGAGGCCCCGCCCGGGCGGGGCAGGGTGCCCGGGCCCGTGCCCGCCGCTTCCCGGCCGGCCGCCCCGCCGGTCCCGGCGGCACCGCGTACCGGAGGAGGCCGGGCTCCCGACCGCATCCGACACCGGCCGTCCCGCCCGGCCCCGACCCGCTCGCCCACCCGGCGCGGCGACCAGCCGGCAGGGCCGGGACGTCCCGGGGACGATCCGCCTCCCCGCCGGGCGGAGACGCACGACGGCCCCCGGCCCTCGCCTTCCGGCCGCGGCGCGTCGTGTACCAGGACCGGAGGGAGCGGGAACCGGCTCTTCCGGCCGGCCCCGCGCGTGCCGGACACCGCCCCCGGGGCGCGGGAACCTAGAGCGTGGCCAGGCGTTCCGCCAGGAGGAACGCTCCGATGCCGAGCATCGCCGCGCCCGAGGTGCGGGTCACCGCGCGGGCCGCCGTCGGGCGGGCCGCGAGCAGGGCGCGGGCGAGGACGCCGACGGTGAGGTAGACGGCCGCGCAGCACGCCATGTGGAGGAGGCCGAGGACCGCCGTCTGCGCGGGCACGGGGAGGTGCGCGCCGCGCAGGGTGAGGAACTGGGGGAGCACGGAGAGATAGAGGAGCAGCCCCTTGGGGTTCAGGCCGCTGATCGTCGCACCGCGCAGGAAGGGCCGGCCGCCGTCCGCCGGCACGGCATCCGCCTGCGAGGCCACCGGGCCCGCAGCTCCCGGGACCGCCGCACCCGCGGCTCCCGGGGCCACCGGGCCCGCAGCTCCCGGAGCCACCGCACCCGCAGCTCCCGAGACCGCCAGACCCGCAGCTCCCGAGGCCATCGGACCCGCAGCTCCCGGGGCCGCCGGGCCCGCAGCTCCCGGAGCCGCCGCACCCGTAGCCCCCGGGACCGCCGCACCCGTAGCCCCCGGGACCGCCGGCCGGCGCAGTACCCCCCAGCCCAGCCACAGCAGGTACGCCGCGCCCGCCACCGTCACGGCCGTCAGCAGGCCGGGGGAGCCCGCCACCAGGACCGCCAGGCCCGCCGTCGCCAGGGCCGTGTGGAGGGCGTAGCCGCAGACCAGGCCCGCCACCGCGCGCGGCACCCGGCCGCCGCGCAGGGCGGTCGTGACGACGTACGCCCAGTCGGCGCCCGGTACGCACACCAGCAGCAGGTCCACGGCGAGGAAGGAGAAGAGGAGTCCCGAGTCCATGCGGGGCACATTAGGCGCGAATTACCCGAAAGTGTTTCCGAAGTTTGCTCATGATCGCGACTTCTGCGCAAATATCTTCTTCATGGACGACGTGGACCGGAAAATCCTTGCCGAGCTCCAGCAGGACGGGCGGCTGACAGTGACCGAGCTGGCCGCCCGGGTGCGGCTCAGTGTCTCCCCCTGCCACCGGCGGCTGCGCGAGCTGGAGCGGGCCGGTGCCATCCGGGGCTACCGCGCGGTGGTGGACCCGGGCTCGCTCGGGCTGAACTTCGAGGCGCTGGTCTTCGTGTCCATGCGCCAGGAGGACCGGGAGACGGTCGCCGAGTTCGAGCGGGCGGTCGGCGAACTGGACCACGTGCTGGACGCCCAGCGGCTGTTCGGGGAGCCGGACTATCTGCTCCGGGTGGCCACCGCCGACCTGGCCGCCTTCCAGCGGCTGTACGACGAGCGGCTGGCGACCCTGCCGGGGGTGCAGCGGCTGACGTCGACGCTGGTGATGAAGCACGTGGTGCGGGACCGGCCGCTGCCCGCATAGGCGAACGGGCGGTGGTTCAGTAGCTGAACCACCGCCCGCGAGACAGGACTTGGATCTTGGTAAAAGGTGCGGCGCCTACTTGGACGGCTTCTTGCCGGTCACGCCCAGGTGCACCAACAGCGCCAGATTCGGCTTCAGTTCGGCCTGCTTCACCCCCCAGGAGGTGAAGCCCTTCTGGTGGGCGGCCACCGCCGCGAGCATCGCGACCAGCGAACCGGCCACCGCCGCCGGGTTCACGTCCTTGTCCACCCGGCCCTTCGACTGGAGCTCCGCGATGGAGTCCGCCAGGGAGTTGTTGACCGAGTTCAGGATCTTCATGCGGATCTTGTAGAACCGTTTGTCCCCCTCGGCCGCGCCGAGGTCCACCACCCGCAGGATCGCGTCGTTGCGGCGCCAGAAGTCCAGGAACCCGTCCACGAGTTCCTGCGCGGTCTGCCAGCCCGACTTTCCGGTCCAGGTGCGCCCTTCGAGCAGTTCGGTCAGCCCCGCCCCCTCGGCCGCCATCCGCTCGGCGATCTCCAGGACCGCGCCTTCGACGTCGGGGAAGTACTGGTAGAAGGTCGCGGGCGAGGTTCCCGCCTTCCGCGCGACATCGATGACCTTGACGTCCCGGTAAGGGGAGGAGCTGAGCATCTCGCTGAGGCAGTCGAGCAGCTTCTGCCGGGTCGCCTGCCCACGCCGGCCGGCCACGCGGCCGTCGACGGTACGCACTTGTCCTGTCATGCCGTCAGCTTACCGAGGGGGGATGGGAGCGCGATTCGGCCGACTGCAAATGGGGTGCGCGGGGAGATCGGGGATGGTGTGCCTGGTCTGCGGGGTGCGCGCCGCCCGGTTACTTTTGCGGCATGGCCGAAAACAGGGCATCCGCGAACGAAAAGACATACGGGGAGGGCGTCCCCTGCTGGGTCGACGCCCAGCTCCCCGACGTCGAGGCGGGAAAGCGGTTCTACGGTGAGCTTTTCGGATGGACCTTCCAGGAGGCGTACGGCTCCTCGGTGTGGGCCCTGCTGGGCGAGGACCGGGTCGCGGCGCTGGCCCCCAAGACGGACGGCCGTATGCCCACCGTCTGGACGGTCTCCTTCGCCACCCCGGACGCCGGCGCCCTCGCCCGGCGGATCACGGCGGCCGGCGGACGGATGATCACCGATCCGTACCCGGCCGACGGCCTCGGCACCGCGGCCCTGGCCACCGACCCCGAGGGGGCCGTGTTCGGCCTCTGGCAGCCGGGCACCCACCGCGGCTTCGGGCGGCGGCGGGCGCCGGGCACCTTCGTCTGGGCCGAGCTGTACACCCGGGACACGGCCGCCGCCAACGCCTTCTACGGCGACCTCTTCCACGACGCCCTGTTCGGCTCCGGCGCCGGGCCCGACTTCGGCCGGGCCGAGGTGACCGAGGTGTTCCCGGCCGAGATGCCCCCGCACTTCGTCGCCCACTTCCGGGTCACCGGCCTGGACGACGCCCTCGGCACGGTCCGGCGGCTCGGCGGCAGGGTGCAGGCGCCTCCCTTCGAGACGTCGTACGGCCGGGTGGCCGTCGTCACCGACAATCAGGGGGCGTCCTTCGCACTGCTCCAGCGGTGATCCATCCGTTTTTGGGATGAATTAATGTGAGACACCCCGACTGTCACCGGGTTCGCAACCGGCCGCCCGGCCAGGAAGAATCGGGGTGCGTGCCGCCATGGCGGTGCGGTGGTGAGACGCTGCACTTCGGTCGCGTACATATGGGGTGGCGCGGCTCGTACGGGGAGGTGGCAGGCAAGTGGTGGATCAGCTGACGCAGCACGATCCGCGGCGGATCGGGCCGTTCGAGGTGCTGGGCCGGCTGGGGGCCGGCGGCATGGGGCTGGTCTATCTCGCGCGCTCGGCGTCCGGCCGGCGCGTGGCGATCAAGACGGTGCGCACCGAACTGGCCGAGGACCAGCTCTTCCGGGTCCGCTTCACCCGTGAGGTGGAGGCGGCCCGCGCGGTCTCCGGTTTCTACACCGCGGCCGTGGTCGACGCCGATCCGCGCGCCGCCGTGCCCTGGCTGGCCACCGCCTACGTCCCCGCGCCCTCGCTGGAAGAGATAGTGAACGAGTGCGGGCCGCTGCCGGCGCAGGCCGTGCGGTGGCTCGCGGCGGGCGTGGCCGAGGCGCTCCAGTCCATCCACGGCGCCGGGCTGGTCCACCGGGACCTGAAGCCCTCCAACGTGCTCGTGGTCGAGGACGGCCCCCGGGTGATCGACTTCGGCATCGCCTCCGGGGTCTCCAACACCCGGCTGACCATGACGAACGTCGCCGTCGGCACCCCGGCCTACATGTCCCCGGAGCAGGCCAAGGACTCCCGCAGCGTCACCGGCGCCAGCGATGTCTTCTCCCTCGGCTCCACCCTCGTCTTCGCGGCCACCGGCCATCCGCCCTTCCACGGCGCCAACCCGGTCGAGACCGTCTTCATGCTGCTGCGCGAGGGCCCGGACCTCACCGGCCTGCCGGACGAGCTGCGCCCGCTGATCGAGGCGTGCATGCAGATGGAGGCCACCGCCCGGCCCACCCCCGCCGACCTCCAGGCCCAGCTCGCCCCGCACCTGTTCGGCTCCGGCTCCGACGACAGCGGCACCGCCTCCGCCTGGCTGCCGGAGAAGGCCGTCGCCCTGATCGAGACCCGCCGCGGCGGGCGCCTCGCCGCCCAGCCCGCCGCGGCTCCGACCGGCGGCCCGCGCGGCGCCGTCCGGCAGACGGTGCCCCCGCCCCCGCCGTACGACCCGCCGGTCCCCGTACCGCCCTCGGCGCCCGTGTCCATGCCGGGCCCCGCGCCCCTGCCGGTGGCGCCCCCGGTCCCCGTGCCGGTTTCGGCCGGTGCCCCGGACACCGGTCCGGTCCGGCTGGCCGGCGCCCCGGTGCCCATCGGCCCCGGCCCCCGGGTCGCCGACGCCCGCGCCGCCGCCGTCAAGGCGCCGCCGCCCGAGGCCGGCCTGGTGGCCAGCTGGTCCCGGCCCCGCCCCGGCGTGGCCGTCGCCGACCCCGCCGCACCGCCCGTCCCGCCGGTGCCCCCGGAGCCGAGCGGCTGGCGGCCGTGGCGGTTCCGCATGTCGAACGACGTGTGGGGCACCCCGGCCGTGGCCGGCGACCTGGTCTACGTCACCTCCTTCGAGGTGCACGCGCTGGACGTGGCCACCGGCCGCCGCCGCTTCAAGACCCGGGACGTCGCCTGGTCCATGGCGGTGGCGGACGGCCGTATCCACGCCTCCGACGGCCCCACCCTGTACGCGCTGGACGCCCGCGAGGGCACCGACCTGTGGCGGCTGTCCACGGACGCCTGGGTGTACTGCCTCAAGGCCGACCGGGGCACGGTCGTCACCGGCACCCGCGGCGGCGGAGTCCAGGCGTGGGAGGCGTCGAGCGGACAGAAGCTGTGGGAGATCACCGGCTGCCAGACCGACTTCGAGTCCCCCGAGGCGGGCCCGGTCGTGCACGACGGCACCGTCTACGTCTGGCAGGACGCCCGGCTGCGCGCGCTGCACGCCCGTACCGGCGAGGAGCGCTGGTCGTACCCCATCGGCGACGCGGCCTCCTGCGGCGGGGTCCCGGTGCGCCTGACCCCGGCGCCCGACGGATACGTCTACATCTCGGCCGGCACCCGCGTCCTCGCCGTCGAGGCGGTGAGCGGCCGGGTCCGCTGGCACTTCGAGGCCCCGGCGGTGTTCCTGTGCCCGCCGGCCTTCGCCCCCGGCCCGGCCGTCACCGGCGGCGGTGTCTACCTCGCCGACTACCTCGGCACGGTCTACGCCCTCGACGCCGCCGACGGCCGCGACCGCTGGCGCATCGCCACCGAGGCCCGCTCCTCCGTCGAACCGGTGCTGGTCGCCGCCGGGCACGTGCACGTCGGCAGCGGCAAGGGGCTGTACACCCTGGACGCGGTCACCGGCACCCCCAAGTGGCGCTTCCAGGCGGGCGGCGACGTCGTGGGCGCGCCCGCCGTGGCCGAGGGCCGTATCCACTTCGGCTCCACCGACCACCTCCTGTACACCCTGAAGGCCGACGACGGCCGGCTGCGCTGGAAGCTCGCGACCGGCGGCGAGATCACCGGCTCCCCGGTGGTCAGGGACGGTGTGGTGTACGCGTGCAGCAAGGACCGGTGCGTGTACGCGCTGGACGCGGAGAAGGGCACGGGCACGGCACGGACCACGTGACGCCCCCGGGTGCGCAGGCCGGTGCACCCGGAACCCCCGCCGCCTCTCGGCCGGCGGACCCCGGGCATGGTGCGGCGGCGGGCCCGGGAGCGGGGCTTCCCCCGACCCGCTCCCGGACACGCCTCGGCCGCGGCGGCTCCCCCTCCGCGCCGCCGCGGCCGATCCCCGTCGGAATGAAAGTGCTGGGGCCCTACTTGCCGTTCAGGTCCAGGGCGGGCGGCGGTGTCGGCATGGCGTTGTTGAAGGTCGTGATCGTCTCTTCGCCGACCGGCTCGCCGGGCATGGCGTTGTTGAGTGTGGTGATCGACTCGTCCGTGGCAGGCGGCGCGGGCATCGCGTTGTTCTGCGCAGTGACGGTCGCGTCCTTCTTCTGCTCGCTCATGGGACTGAGTTCCTCTGCTTGGTGACGAGTGGGGGACACCCGTCCGGTAGCTCCCCCGTTGGCCGCCGGACGGGTGTCCGGAGCCGCACACTAACTGGCCGGCTCCTGGCCGGACCGTCTGCCCCCCGACGCGACGGTCTGCCCACTAAGACCATGCCGGGTAGCGATAAACAAACGCTGAACGCGCACGGGCTCCGGGAAGGGAGGCCGGTCAGGGGAGGCCGGTCACCTCTCGGACGCCGCCGTGACGAGCGGGCGCACGTCGTCGGCCTCGGGGGCGCCGCTCAGTTCGTAGAGGTTCAGGGCCTCGTGCCAGCAGGCCTGGGCCCGGTCCACCTGCCCGAGCCGGCCCAGTGCCCGGCCCAGGAGGGTCAGGACGTTCCCGCGCATCCGGTCACCGCCGATGCACCCCAGGTTGAGGGCCTGTTCCGCGTGTTGCGCGGCCTGTGTCGGGTGGTGCGTGGCGAGGTGCACCTGGGCGATCCGGAAGTTGGTCACTCCCTCCCACAGCCGTTGCCGGTGGTCGTGGAAGATGCCCATGGCGTGGGCGAACTCGTCGAGCGCCTCGGAGTGGCGGCCGGCCTGGGTCAGGGCGACGCCCAGCGCGAAATGGCTGTTGGCCAGGCGTACCGACCGGCCGATCTCGCTGTGCGTGGCGAGGCCGTGCCGGGCGATCTCGACGGCCTTCCTCGTCTCGCCCATGCCCAGGTAGGCCCGTGACAGGTTGCCGAGGACGGTGGCCTCGAACGGCCGGTTCCCCGCGGCCCGCAGCCCTTCCAGCGCCTGGTCGAAGAAGGCCTTGCCGTCGGCGGAGCGGCCCTGGTGCAGGCAGATGAGTCCCCGGTTGTTGGCCACCCAGCTGACGGTGGTGGAGTCCCGCACGCTCTCCGCCAGCTCCATGGCGACACGGGCCTCCTCCTCCGACTGCCGGATGCGGCCGGAGACCAGGAGGACGTCGCTGAGCACCGTGCGTGCCCTGCCCTCGGCCCACGCGTCGCCCATGGCGTGGGTGGCCGCGCAGGCGGCCCTCGCCGTCATCTCGTACTGGTAGGAGCTGGCGCCCGACTCGGTCAGGTCCTTGGCCACCCACAGCAGATCGACGGCCCGCCGCAGCCTCGGTGTCCCCGCGGCCTGCCGCACGCAGGCCAGCAGCGACGCCGCCTCCGTGTACAGCCAGTCGAGAGCCGCCGGACCCTCGCTGAACCGCAGCCCCGGATACCGCGTGGTCTCCAGGTTGTCGATGAGCCGGTCCCCGGGCTGCTCGATCGCGTAGACCCCCGCCGTCGTCGCCAGATAGAAGTCCAGCAACCGCGACATCGCCGCCTCCCGTTCGCTCGGGGGGTCCTCGTCGCGTTCGGCGCAGGCGCGGGCGTAGAGGCGGACCAGGTCGTGGAAGCGGTAGCGGTTGGGGGCCGCGGATTCGAGGAGGGAGGTGTCGACCAGGGACTCGAGGAGTTCCTCGGTGTCCTCCGGGGGGAGGTCCAGGACCGCCGATGCCGCGGCCAGCGAGATGTCGGGGCCGTCGGCCAGGCCGAGGAGGCGGAAGGCGCGGGCCTGGGCCGGCTCCAGCTGGCCGTAGCCGAGTTCGAAGGTGGCCTTGACCGCGAGGTCGCCCGCCTGGAGTTCGTCCAGGCGGCGCCGTTCGTCGGCGAGCTTGGCCGCCAGCACCGACACCGTCCACGTGCGGCGGGCCGCCAGGCGGGACGCGGCGATGCGGATCGCCAGGGGAAGGAAGCCGCAGGCCGCCACGACGTCGAGCGCGGCCTCCCGCTCCGCCGCCACCCGCTCCTCGCCCACGATCCTGGTGAAGAGGCACAGGGCCTCGTCGGGGGACATCACGTCGAGGTCGATCAGATGGGCGCCCGCGAGGTCCAGCATGCGGACCCGGGAGGTCACCAGGGCCGCGCAGCCCTCGGTGCCGGGCAGCAGCGGCCGTACCTGCGCCGCGTCCTTGGCGTTGTCCAGCAGGACGAGGACCCGGCGGCCGTCCAGGACGGAGCGGTAGAGGGCCGAGCGCTCCTCCAGGGAGTCCGGGATCGCCGAGTCCGCCGTGCCCAGCGCCCGCAGGAAGGAGCCGAGCACCGTCTCCGGTTCCGCAGGGCGCGGGCCCGCGCCCTGGAGGTCGACGTACAGCTGCCCGTCGGGGAAGGCGGCCCGCGCGCTGTGGGCCACGTGCACCGCCAGCGTCGTCTTGCCGACCCCGCCGATGCCGGCCAGCGCGGACACCGCCATCACCCGGCCCTCGGTCTCCGACGCGGAGGAGAGCACGGAGCCGAGTTCGTCCACGAAGGACGCCCGGCCCGTGAAGTCGGGCACCGTCGCGGGCAGCTGGGCCGGGCGGACGGGTGTCGCCGCCGGTTCGGACGCCGGTGCGGAGGGCTCGGCCAGCGCCGGGTCGGCGCGCAGGATGCGCTGCTGGAGGTCGCTGAGCCCGGGGCGCGGGTCGACGCCGAGTTCCTCGGCGAGCAGGCGGCGCGTGTCCGCGTAGACCGCCAGCGCCTCCGCCTGCCGCCCGCTGCGGTACAGCGCGAGCATGAGGAGTTCGCGCAGGCGCTCGCGCAGGGGGTGCGCCGCCGTCAGGGCGGTCAGCTCCGAGACCGCCTCGGCGTGGCAGCCCTGCTCCAGGTCCAGGTCCAGCCGGGCTTCCAGCAGGCCGAGCCGCCACTCCTCCAGGCGGGCCCGCTGCGCCTCGGCGTACGGCCCGGGCACCCCGGCCAGCGGCTCGCCGTCCCACAGCGCCAGCACCTGGTTCAGCAGCCCGCGGGCCCGGCCCAGATCACCGGCGCCCCGCGCCTTCTCCGCCTCCGCCGCCAGGTCCTGCGCCACCGAAGCGTCCAGCGCGCCCTCGCGCAGCCCGCGCACGGCGTACCCGCCGGACTCGCTGACCAGGACCCCGGGGTCCAGGATCTTGCGCAGCCGGGACGCGTACGTGCGCACCGCCGCCAGCGCCTGGGGCGGCGGCTCGGACCCCCACAGCGCGTCGATCAGCTCGGCCGCCGTGGCCGTACGGCCCTCCCGCAGCAGCAGTGCGGCCAGCAGGGCGCGCTGCTGCGGGGAGCCCGTGCCGAGCGCCTCCTCGCCGCGCCAGGCCCGCACCGGACCGAGCACGCCGAAGCGCAGCGTGCCGGTCTCCGCGGTGGCCGCGGAGCCGGCGCGCCGCTGCTCGGGTACTCGCGGCCCACCGTCCATGCGTTCGTCCCCCTCGGCATCACGAACAACCCCGTCAGTTTGCCTTGTTCGGGGCGGTTGCGTCAGCCGTGCGAGACGCCGATCACAAGGCGGCGCCCCCGGGACACAAGGCCCTCACGCGTTCCACAGGGTCCTCACACCCCCTTCGCGCGCTCCCGGGAGGGCCGCTCCGCGGCCGACGGCCGTCCGGCGGCGGCGCGAGGTGGCCGGGCACCGGGCGCGCGTCGGGGCGTACGCCGTACTCGGCCGGACGGAAGGCGCGGGGGCGGTGACCGGTGGTGAACGGCCGCCGCGCGGCCGGGGGTTCTCCGTCCCGCCCGGACCGGAACCGAGGCCCGTACGCCCCCTTCGCCCGGCTCCCGCACCGACGACGAGGTCCTGCCCCCCACCGGCGGCGCCGTGCTGCCGCCGCGCCGGGTCACCCGCCGCCGGCCGGCCCGAGGAAGACCGGGTTGGTCAGCGCGGCCATCGCGCCCGGTACCGGTCCCAGTGCCGTCTCGTGCCGCACCTCGGCCCGGACGTAGGCCGCGCGGGCGGCGGAGGTGTGCCACTCCACGGCACCCGAGCCGGACACCGGCAGCGGCTCGCCGGTGAAGACCAGGCCCTGGTCGGTGAGGAACCGCACCGCGCAGCGCGGCGCGCCGGACACCTCCAGCCGCACGGTCACCGGGGTGTCCGCGGCCACCGCCAGCCGCTCCCCGATCCCGGCCCGCCGGCCGTCCCCGGCCGTGACGGAGAAGGCCAGCGAGACCTGGCCCGACTCGGCCACGTAGGACCGTCCGGCGCGCAGCCCCTCCTGGACGGCCTCCCGGGTCAGGTCGTCGGCGAGGACGACCGTCTGGGGATGGCCGACCACGTCCGGATCGCGGTGGGCGTCGCTGTTGCCCATGGCGGGCAGCCACGCCCGCTCGCCCCGCGCCGCCGCCACCAGCCGCGCGTCCCAGCCCGCCAGCGCCGTCTCGTCGTCGGGCGTCCACACCCCGTTCCACACCTCCACGGCGTCCGCCTCCGCGAACCCGAACCGCCAGGAGCAGCCCACGCAGTCGCCGTGCGGATGGGCGGGCACGACGAGACCGCCGCGGTTCCGGATCGCCCGCGCGAAGTGCGCCCAGCGGCCGTCGCGGGCCCGGTAGCGCCAGTCCACGAAGGTGCCCGGTTCGGTGCCGAGCGCGAGTACGTGTCCGTTGCGGGTGGTGACCTCCTCGCCGAGCAGCACCAGCAGGTCGTCGCCCGCCGCGTCGGCCCAGTGCGGGTGCGAGGAGTTGGTGTTGTGGTCGGAGCTGTTGAGGAAGTCCAGCCCGGCGGCGCGGGCCAGCGCCGCGATCTCGGCGGGGGTGCGGCGGCCGTCGGAGTGCCAGGAGTGCAGGTGGCAGTCGCCCCGGTACCAGTCCCGGCCCCGCCCCCGGGCCCGGCCGGGCGGATACACCGGCTCCGGGGTGATGCCGGCCGCGCCCGGGGCCGGCGTGACGGTCACCTCGTAGGCCAGCCCCCGCGGGGCCACGGTGTAGGGGCCGAGGGCGATGTGCCAGGTGCCGGGGGTGAGCGGGCCCGGGAGGTAGCCGGGGGTCGCCGCGTCGGCCCGCACGAAGAACTCGCTGCGCGCCCCGCCCGACCAGCCCCGGAAGCCCCGTCCGCCCACCTCGGTCCCGCGCGGGTCGAACAGGCCGATGTCGAGGGCGTTGCCGGGGGTGCCGGGCGGCACGGCGGGCTTGTCGTAGGTGTAGGAGACTCTCAACTCGCCGGTTCCCGGCGGGACCTCGAAGGGCAGGTACGCGAAGTCGGGGGAGCCGGGTGCGAAGGTGCCGCGCAACGTCGTCACACCGTCAACGTAGGCCGGCCCGGGGGGCGCGGGGAACGGCGCTACAAGCCAGGTCGAGCCCGCGCGCAGCCGCGACGGGCGCCCCTCCCCGGGAACGCCGGTGTTGATCACCGCGACCGTATGCTCGAAGGATGACGACTTCCGCGACCTCCGGAACCGGCCCCACCGAGAACTCCCTGCGTCGCGCCCTCAAACGTGCCCGGGACGGCGTCGCCCTCGATGTCGCCGAGGCGGCCGTACTCCTCCAGGCGCGCGGTGCGGACCTGACGGACCTCGCCGCCTCCGCCGCGCGGGTGCGGGACGCGGGCCTGGAGGCGGCGGGCCGGCCCGGCGTCATCACGTACTCCAAGAGCGTCTTCGTCCCCCTGACCCGGCTGTGCCGGGACAAGTGCCACTACTGCACCTTCGCCACCGTCCCCGGCAGGCTCCGCCGCGCCGGCCACGGCATGTTCATGTCCCCCGACGAGGTGCTGGACATCGCCCGCAAGGGTGCCGCTCTCGGCTGCAAGGAAGCCCTGATCACCCTCGGCGACAAGCCGGAGGACCGCTGGCCCGAGGCGCGCGAGTGGCTCGACGCGCACGGCTACGACGACACCATCGCCTACGTCCGCGCGGTCTCCGTCCGCATCCTGGAGGAGACCGGCCTGCTGCCCCACCTCAACCCGGGCGTCATGACGTGGACGGATTTCCAGCGGCTGAAGCCGGTCGCGCCGAGCATGGGCATGATGCTGGAGACGACCGCCACCCGGCTGTGGTCCGAGCCCGGCGGCCCGCATCACGGCTCCCCGGACAAGGAGCCGGCCGTGCGGCTGCGGGTCCTGGAGGACGCCGGCCGCTCCTCCGTGCCGTTCACCTCCGGCCTGCTGATCGGCATCGGCGAGACGTACGAGGAGCGTGCGCAGTCGCTGTTCGCGCTGCGTAAGGTCGCCCGCGCCTACCAGGGCATCCAGGAACTGATCATCCAGAACTTCCGCGCCAAGCCGGACACGGCGATGCGCGGCATGCCGGACGCCGAACTGGACGACCTGGTCGCCACGGTGGCCGTCGCCCGGCTCATCATGGGCCCGAGCGCCTGCCTCCAGGCCCCGCCGAACCTGGTCGACGCCGAGTACGAGCGGCTGATCGGCGCCGGCATCGACGACTGGGGCGGCGTGTCCCCGCTGACCATCGACCACGTCAACCCCGAGCGCCCCTGGCCGCAGATCGAGGAGCTGACCGAGCGGTCCCGGGCGGCCGGCTTCGAGCTGCGCGAACGCCTGTGCGTCTACCCGGAGTTCGTCCGCCGGGGCGAGCCCTGGCTGGACCCGCGGCTGCGCCCGCACGTCTTCGCCCTCGCCGACCCGGCAACCGGCCTCGCCCTGCCGGACGCGGTCGTCGAGGGGCGGCCCTGGCAGGAGCCGGAGGAGGTGTTCACCGCCACCGGCCGCACCGACCTGCACACGGCCGTCGACACCGAGGGCCGCACCGGCGACCGGCGCGCCGATTTCGACGAGGTCTACGGCGACTGGGAGGCGCTGCGCGAGGCGGCGGCCCCCGGGATGGTCCCGGAGCGCATCGACGCCGACGTGCGCGAGGCGCTGCGCACGGCCGCCGACGACCCGACCCGGCTGACCGACGCCGAGGCCCTGGCCCTGCTGCACGCGGACGGCCCGGCGCTGGACGCGCTGTGCCGGGTGGCCGACGACGTGCGCAGGTCGGCGGTCGGCGACGACGTCACCTACATCGTCACCCGCAACATCAACTTCACCAACGTCTGCTACACCGGCTGCCGGTTCTGCGCCTTCGCCCAGCGCCGCACCGACGCCGACGCGTACACGCTGTCGCTGGAGCAGGTGGCGGACCGCGCCCAGCAGGCGTGGGAGGTCGGCGCGGTCGAGGTGTGCATGCAGGGCGGCATCCACCCCGACCTGCCCGGGACGGCGTACTTCGACATCGCCGAGGCGGTCAAGGAGCGCGTGCCGGGGATGCACGTGCACGCCTTCTCCCCGATGGAGGTGGTGAACGGCGCGACCCGCACCGGGATGTCGATCCGCGAGTGGCTGACCGCCGCGAAGGAGGCCGGTCTGGACTCCGTCCCCGGCACGGCGGCGGAGATCCTGGACGACGAGGTCCGCTGGGTGCTCACCAAGGGCAAGCTGCCCGCGGCCACCTGGATCGAGGTGATCCGGACCGCGCACGAGCTGGGCATCCGCTCCTCGTCCACGATGATGTACGGCCATGTGGACCAGCCCCGGCACTGGCTCGGCCACCTGCGCACGCTGGCCGGCATCCAGCGGGAGACGGGCGGCTTCACCGAGTTCGTGACCCTGCCGTTCATCCACACCAACGCGCCGGTGTACCTGGCGGGGATCGCCCGCCCGGGCCCGACCCTGCGGGACAACCGGGCGGTGACGGCGATGGCCCGGCTGCTGCTCCACCCCTGGATCCCCAACATCCAGACGAGCTGGGTCAAGCTGGGCACGGAGGGGGCGGCGGAGATGCTCCGCTCCGGGGCGAACGACCTCGGCGGCACCCTGATGGAGGAGACGATCTCCCGCATGGCGGGCTCCTCCTACGGCTCGTACAAGTCGATCCGCGACCTGGTCGCGGTGGCCGAGGCGGCAGGCCGCCCGGCCCGGCCGCGCACCACCCTGTACGGCGAGGTCCCCGAGGAGCGGCGGCGGGTCGCCGAGGCGTCCGACGGGCACCTGCCGGACCTGCTGCCGGTCCTGGACTGAGTACGATGATCCGACCCCCGATGCTGGACGGGGACCCGTAGCGGAGGAGATGCGTGCCGTGGCTGCCCGACTGCCCTCGTGGGCCTGGGTCACCGGTCTGACGGCGGGGGCGACCGCGGTCGTCGTCGCCCTCGCCGTGCAGGCGGACGCCGGGCCGCATCCCAGGGCCGCCGCGGCCCGGCCCGGCCCGTCGGCGTCCGCGAGCGCGCACGCGTCCGCGCCGGCGCCCGCCCCGCGGGAGCCCGCGCTGCCGGAGGACTCCGGTGACGGCCGCCGGATCGTCTACTCGCTGGGTGCCAAGCGGGTGTGGCTGGTCGACGCGACGGGCAAGCCGATCCACACGTTCCCGGTGTGGCCGGGCACGGTCGACCCGCGGCCCGGCCGCTACTCGATCACCCTGCGCACCCAGTCCCTCAAGGGCTCGGACGGCGTGGAGATCGAGCACGTCATGTACTTCACCAAGGCGGACGGCGTGAACGTCGCCTTCTCCAACGCGCTGGACGGCTCCTCCCCGCCCCCCGCGAACGGCCAGAAGCTGGGCGGCATCCGCCTGCACAAGGAGGACGGGGCCGCGCTGTGGTCCTTCGGCGACCAGGGCACCCGGGTCGCGGTCGTCAACTAGCGTCCGTCCCCGTCCGCGGCTGCCGGGCGGGAAGCTGGTTGACGATCAGCGCGACCCCGCTGACGAGGAAGATCCGGGTCGCCGCCTCCAGTCCGTTCCACGACTTCGACTGCCACATGGCGAACCACTCCCCGCCGATGGCGATGAACCCGCCGCCGAACAGCAGCATCAGCATCAGCAGCCCGTAGGTGGACCAGCGCCGCGCGGCCTCGTCCCTGCCGCGCGCCCACAGCCACGTCCCCCGGACGAGCAGCACGGCCGCCACGCTCTCCCACGCGATGATCAGCACATACGCGGTGTCCTCCAGGGCCGTACTCGTCACGGCCCGCCACATCAGGTCGTCGTCCTGGAACGTCGTGTCCATCGACAGCACGTGCCGGACGTAACTCTGATTGGTCCCGAAGTCGGTGATGTTCCCGAGCGCGACCAGGGCGATGTACAGGGCGAGTATGCCGGTGAGCACCCCGGCGGCGAGCCGGAGGCCGGTGGGGCGGGTGGGAGTGGTGGTCATGGCTGGATTCTCTCCCGGCCCATACCGGTCCGGCCCGGGGGTATTGAGCCAGAGGCCGGTGAACCCGGGGGTTCGCCGGGGCGAACGGGGCCGGTCGGCCGGACAACGACCCGTGAGGGCGGTTTTGTCCCACTGAACGGGCCGTTCCCGGTCGATTACAGTGCTGCGCGTCGTACAGGCGGGCGGTGCCAGGGGAGGTCTGGTGGGGGTGACGACCGGTGCCGTCTGGGGCCGTGCCGAACAGCAGGACTACCGCAGCAGGGTGCGCGGCACGCTGCTCGGGGTCGCGGTGGGCGACGCGCTCGGCGCGCCCGCCGATCCGCTGTCCCTGGCTCAGATCCGGGCCGCGTACGGCGACGAGGGGCTGCTCGACCTGGCCTCCGGGCACGGCCGGCGCGGCAGCGTCACCCACCACACCCAGCTGACCCTGTTCACCGTGGACGGGCTGATACGCGCCCAGGTACGACGGGACACCGGGGCCTGGCATCCGCCGACCGACCTGCACCGGGCCTATCTGCGCTGGGCGGCGACCCAGCGCGACTGGGGTCCCGACGAGCGCCGCGAGGAGGACGGCTGGCTGGCCCGCGAGGAGTGGCTGTACGCCCGCCGCGACCCCACCCGTGCGCTGCTCATCGGGTTCGGCGACCGGACCATGGGCACGCTGGAGTCCCCCAAGAACCCCGACGAGCCGGGCCCCGAGGCGGTCGCCCGCTCGGCACCCTTCGGGCTGCTCGTCGGCTGGGAGCCGCAGCTCGTCGTGCAACTGGCCGTCGAATGCGCCGCCCAGTCCCACGGCCACCCCGTCGCCTGCCTCTCGGCGGGCGCGTACGCCGTGATCGTGCACGCCGTGGCCCGGGGCGACGGCCTCGACGGCGCCGTGCGGCGGGCGCTCGCCCTGCTCGCCGCCCGCCCCGGCCACCAGCCGGTCTCCGACGCCCTGCGGCACGCGCTCGGCGCGGTGCGCCAGGGGATACCGGCCCCGGCCCGGGTGGAGGAGCTGGCCGGCGACGGCACGGCGGACGGGCTGCTGGCCGCGTCCGTGTACTGCGCGCTGGTGGGGGAGGACGTACGGCACGGGCTGTGCCTCGCGGTCAACCAGAGCGGCCCGTCGGCGGCGGCCGGCGCCCTCACCGGCGGCCTCCTCGGCGCCCTGCACGGCGAGACGGCCCTCCCCCCGGCCTGGCTGGCCGAGCTGGAGGGCCGCCCGACGCTCCTCGAACTCGCCGACGACTTCGCGATGGAGATGACCCAGGGCCCCGCCCTGCACGGCCCCGCCGGCGCGTCACCGGGGTGGCTGGCGCGGTACCCGAGGGCATGAGACCCCCTACGGCGCCCCCACCACGTCGTCGCCCGCCCTGGCCGGCGCCGGAACCGCCGCCGCCCCGTCGCCGTCGGTGTTGACCTTCTCGATGACGGCCAGCCGCTCCGGGGTGTCCTCCGGCTTCAGGTAGCCGATCAGGACGTACAGGACCAGCGACACCGCGAGCGGCACCGAGACCTGGTACTGGAGCGGTACACCGCCGTCCACGTTCCAGTTGACGGGGTAGTTGACCAGCCAGAAGGCCAGCAGCCCCGCCGCCCAGCTGGTGAGCGCGGCCGTCGGGCCAGAGCGGCGGAAGGCCCGCAGCAGGCCGAGCATCATCGGGATCGCGATCGGCCCCATCAGACCGGCCACCCACTTGATGACGACCGTGATGATGTCCTTGAAGGCGGGGGAGTTGACCTGGGTCGCGACCGCCATGGACAGGCCGAGGAAGACCACCGTGGTGACCCGGGCCGCGATCAGCCCCGAACGCTCCCCCCAGCCCCGCGCCCGGGCCGACAGCACCGGCGCGAGGTCCCGGGTGAAGACCGCCGCGATCGCGTTCGCGTCGGAGGAGCACATCGCCATGGTGTGGGAGAAGAACCCGACGATGACCAGGCCCAGCAGCCCGTGCGGCAGCAGCTGTTCGGTCATCAGCGCGTAGGAGTCGGAGCCGTCCGGCTTCTCCGCGTGCACCAGCAGCGGGGACATCCACATCGGGAAGAACAGGACGACCGGCCAGAGGAGCCACAGGATCGCCGACAGCCGGGCCGACCGCTCGGCCTGGTGGGCGCTGCCGGTGGCCATGTAGCGCTGGGCCTGGTTCAGCATGCCGCCGTTGTACTCGAACAGCTTGATGAAGAGGAACGCCAGCAGGAACACCGTGCTGTACGGGCCGACCAGCGGCTTGCCGTGGCCGTGCAGCGCGGGCTCGTCCCAGGCCCCGAGGAAGCCGATGTCCTTGTCGTTCAGCTTCATGACGACCGCGACGAACATGGACACCCCGGCCAGCAGCTGGATGACGAACTGGCCGAGCTCGGTCAGCGCGTCCGCCCACAGGCCGCCGATCGTGCAGTAGACGGCGGTGATCGCGCCGGTGATGAGGATGCCCTGGTTCAGCGAGACGCCGGTGAACACCGACAGCAGCGTGGCGATCGCCGCCCACTTGGCGCCGACGTCCACGATCTTCAGCAGCATGCCGGACCAGGCCAGCGCCTGCTGGGTCGGCAGGTTGTAGCGGTTCTTCAGGTACTCCAGCGGGGAGGCCACGTGGAGCCGGGAGCGCAGCCGGTTGATGCGCGGCGCGAACAGCTTCGACCCGATGGCTATGCCGAGCGCGATGGGGAAGGACCAGGTGATGAAGGAGGTGACGCCGTAGGTGTAGGCGATGCCCGCGTACCCGGTGAACATCACGGCGCTGTAGCCCGACATGTGGTGCGAGATGCCGGAGAGCCACCAGGGCATCTTGCCGCCGGCCGTGAAGAAGTCGGAGACGTTGTCCACGCGCTTGTGCGACCAGACGCCGATCGCGACCATCACACCGAAGTAGCCGATGAGCACGGCCCAGTCGAGAGCGTTCATGTGCCCGATCGTGGGTCCGTCTACATGAACGCGACAAGCAACGGGAAGGTCAAGTCGCGGCAAAATCGTTCGTTGTGGTGACCTTCGTTCACACTCTTGAATGGATCGACTGTGCCGGACGCCCGTGCCGGGTGATCCCCGGCACGGGCACCTGTGTCACCGGGCCGCGCGGCCGACCGCCGCCGTCACCGCGGCCCGGTCACTTCAGCTCGTCGGGACACGGCGTGCCGCGCGGCAGCTGGTACGGCGCGGCCAGCCGGTACGTCCCGGGCTTCGGCGCCACCAGCACCGTCCACCGGTCCCCGTTCGCGTCCTCCGGGGTCTGCGTGAGACATCCGTTGACGTTCCGGTAGGTCTTCGGCGTACCGGAGGACTCCTGCGGCGGCTTCAGGCTCTTGCCGTGCTCGTCGACCACGCTCAGCCACGGCGAGTACGGGATGCGCACCAGGACCCGGCCGGGCTTGCGCACCCGCAGGGTCATCTCGACCTGGTCGGCGCGGTCCACCACCGCGTTCGGCTCGGCGAGCGGCGCCGGGTCCGTCACCTTGAACAGCTGCCAGTTGGCGTCGCCCCACACCTGCTTCAGGTACGGCATCCCGCGCCGCAGCAGCTCCCGCTCGCGCTGGCCGCCGGACCCGTCCAGGTCGTCCTTGGGCAGCACCACGTAGTGCACGGCCCAGCGCTTCAGCCACTCGTGGTAGTTCGCCGAGTTCAGCGTGTCGTCGTAGAAGAGCGGGTTGCGCTCCATGTCGGCCTGCCGGTTCCAGCCGCGGGCCAGGTTGACGTACGGCGCGAGCGCGGAGGCCTCGCGGTGCGAGCGGGCCGGGACCACCTCGACGCGGCCCTTCTCGGCGCCGCCCTTCTGCAGCTCGTTCACCAGCGGGGCCAGCTCCCGCGCCCAGGAGGCGGCCGGGGTGGTGTGGATGATGTCGTCCACCGACTTGTAGCCGATCCAGCCGACGAAGCCGAGGAAGGCCAGCACGGTCAGATACCACTTGCGGGACTTCGGCACGGTGTACGGCAGCGCCGCGATCAGGGCCGCGCCCGCGAACATCATGGGCAGCCGCGAGATGTTCGACCCGATCTGCGAGTTGATCAGCCACACCAGCACCACGGCGACGCTGTAGACGGCCGCCGTCAGCCGGACGGTCACCCACCGCCTGGGCACCAGGAACAGGCACAGCAGGCCGTACAGCAGCGGCATGACCACCGAGCCGAACCCCATCGGCTGGGTGCCGGAGAACGGGAACAGCCAGGCCGACACCGCGACCACCGCCGACGGCGCGAGCCCCAGCGCCCAGGCGCCGGGCCGCCGCTTCTGGAGGAACAGGGCGACCGCGACCAGGCCCACGAACAGCCCCGCGACCGGCGAGGCCATCGTGGCGAGCGCCGCCAGCGGGGCGGTGACCAGGGCCTTCGCCCAGCGCTTGGTCCGCCAGCGCTGCGGCCAGCAGAACACCGCCGCGACCGCGCCGAGCGCGAACATCGTGCCGAGCCCGAAGGTCACCCGCCCGGAGATCGCGTTGCACAGGAACGCGAAGACGCCGGCGAGCGAGGCCCACAGCGGGTTCCGCACCACCCGGCTGCGGATCAGCACCAGGGTCAGCAGGCCCGCCGACGCCGTGCCGGCGACCATCATCGTCGTACGGACGCCGAGGACCGACATCAGATACGGCGACACCACGCTGTACGACACCGGGTGCATGCCCCCGTACCAGGCGAGGTTGTACGCCGAGTCCGGGTGCCGGCCGACGAACTCCGCCCACGCGTCCTGCGCGGCGAGATCGCCACCGCTATTCGCGAAGGTGAAGAACCAGACGATGTGCAGCACGCCCGCGAGGGCCGTGACCGACAGCACGGGGTGCCGCAGCAGCCGTCTGCGGAGCCTTCCGGGCACGGTGAGCGGCTCCGCGGGCCCGCCGGAGGGCGTCTCGCGGGCGCGGCTGTCCGCGCCGGTCGTGATCGGACGTATTCGCGCACCGGCTCCCGGGCCCGGTTCGGCGTCGTCGGCGTGTGTCGGCTCCGCTGTGGCCACTGAAGGCACTCCCCGTGTCCCGTCTTCTGTTCTCGGCCGCTTCCACGGTGTACCCGGCCGCTTTCCGTTTTCTTCCAGTTCGCGGTCCTGTCTCGCGCGACCGGCGACCTGCCCCGATTCGTGACGCTAGCACGCACCCCGCCGCCGGGGCTCCCGGGTGGGGCCCCGGCGGCGGGGTGCGGGTGCGGGACCGGGTGGCCGGTGATCAGCCCAGACGGGTCAGCTTGGCGCCGAATCCGGGTTCGGCCAGATCCTTCTGGAGGGCGACCGGAGTCTTGACCGCGGCGGCCGAACCGTCCCCCACGGTGAGCGTGCCGACCCGGGTGCCGGCCTTCGCGGTGTGCGGGACCGTCCCCGAGGCGAAGGTCAGTTTCACCTTCAGGCCCGGCCAGCCGACCGCCGTGACGTCCTTCGTGACCACGACCGGGGTGTGACCGCCGAGCCGGTCGTCCACGTACCCGACCACGTCCCCCTTCTTCAGGACCTTCGACGAGGTCAGCGCGTCTTCGGCGGCGAGCAGCGCGGCCTTGCTGACCTTGTTGGCAGTGTCCAGGATGTCCGGCTTGTGCTGGCCGAGTATCGCGCCGACGACCGTCACCGTCTGTCCGCCGACCTTCTTGCGGGAGGCGAAGAGCAGATTGCCGCCGGCCGCGGTGGTGCTGCCGGTCTTGATGCCGATCGCGCCGATGCGGTACGGCAGCTCGTTCGTGTTCGGCCAGAAGTGACCGGAGGGGTCCGTCCAGCTGGCCACGCTGGTGATGGCGACCAGCGCCGGGACCTTCACGACGGCGCGGCCGAGCTTCACCTGGTCCTCGGCCGTGGAGACGGTGGTCTCCTTCAGGCCCGAGGGGTCGGTGTACGTCGTGCCGGACATCCCCAGCTGCTCGGCGGTGGCGTTCATCTTCTTGACGAACGCCGCCTCCGAGCCCGCGTCCCAGCGCGCGAGCAGCCGCGCGATGTTGTTGGCCGAGGGGATCATGACGGCGGACAGGGCCTGCTTCTCGGTGAGGTACTGGCCGGCCTTGACGGTGGTGAGCGTGGACTCGCCGGCGGTGTTGTAGCCGGCCTCCTTCTCCGCCTTCTTGTCGATCTTGATCTTCGGGCCCTCCTGGCCCGGCTTCAGCGGGTGGTCGCGCAGGATGATGTACGCGGTCATGGTCTTGGCGACCGAGCCGATGGCCGCGGGCTTCTGCTTCCCGAAGTTCCCCATCGTGCCGATGCCGTCCACGTCCACCCAGCCCTGGCCCTCGCCGGGCCACGGCAGCCGGGTCGTGCCGCCGTCGAAGGTGTGGGTGTCCTCCGCGGTGAGCGCGAGGGTGGGCGACGGCAGCGGACGGAACGTCTGTACGACCGCGAAGATGATCGCCAGCAGCAGGACCAGCGGCGTCCAGATCTTGACCCGGCGCACGAGGGTACGGACCGGGGTCTCCGGGGGCGGTGGCGTGTTCGTCAGCTCCGCCAGCAGGTCCAGCGGCGGCTTGGGCGGCAGCGGCTGCTGGGTGGTGCGCTCGGGGCCGAGCTGGGGGACGGGGGTGGTGGCGTCCGCCACGGCGGCCTTGGCGGCCGGGCGCGCGTCGTCCTTCGGCGCGGTGGCCTTGCCGGCCGGGCGCATGTCGTTCTTCAGCGCGACGAACTTGCTCGTGCGCTCGGCCTCGGACTCGACGGGCTCGGGCTTGGCCTTGGGCCTGGTCTTGCCGGTGTCGCCGACCTTGAGCATGGTCGTGGGCTGGTCGACGGCGGGCTTCTCGGGCTGGACGGCCTTGAAGACGGTGGTCGGCTGATCGACGCCTGCGGCGGGGGCGCCGGGCTTGGGGTCGGTGCCGGGCTTGGGGGTGGCGCCGGGCTTGGGGGTGGCGTCGGCGGCTGCGTCTTTCTTCGCGTCCGCCTCGGGCTTGGCGTCGGCCTCGGCCTCGGCGTCGGGCTTTGCGTCTGCGTCCGTGTCGGCGTCTATGCCGGCCTTGGCGGCCGGGGCCGCGCCGGCGCCCGCGCCGGGCTCCGTGCCGTCCTCGGCCTCCGCGTCCGCCTCGCCCTTCGGGCCGGCGTCCGCGCGGGACTCGGCCTCGGGCTCGTCCTCGGCGTCGGCGTCGGTGTGGGCCTGGGCGTCGGCATCGGTGTGCGAGTCCCCGTCGGCGTCGACGCCCGCGCCGGACTCGCCCTTGGGCTGGTCCTTGGCGTCGCCGGTGGCCTTGACGCCAACGCGGTCGTCGGCTCCGGCCTCCGCCTCGGCCCCTTCCTGCGCCTCTTCCTCTTCCCCGGTTCCCTCTGCCTCTGCGCCCGCCTTGCCGGCGTCCCCGGCCGAAGCCTCCTCCGAGACCTCCCCGGCACTCTCCGCGACGGCACCCGACGCACCCTCAGGCGCGTTCTCCGCGCGGGAGTCGGACGCCGCTTCATCCTTCGGCTCCCCGTCGGGCGGGCCCTCGGCACCGGCACCGGCCGCCGCACCGGACGAACTCCCGGTCCGCGCATCGGACTTCCCGTCGGCCGAACCCTCGCCCTCCCCGCCGGACGACTTCCCGGCAGCGCTCCCCGCCACACCGGCCCGCTTTGCGGTCGCGTCGGTTCCCGGCTCGCGGATCCACGCCGAGGCGGCGGCGCGCAGGGCCGTGTCCCCCTCGCCCGGCGCGGGGTCCTCCGCGCCCGACGCCCCGGACCCGGCCGGGGTTTCGGACCGTACCGTCAGGACCCGGGTCGCCATGTCCCTACCGCCGGCCGGGGAATCCTTTTCGCGGGCCGCCGTCAGCCGCGGATCGGACTCGGGAACCGGATCCGCGCTCCGCGGCGTCGGTTCCGCCGACGACTCGCGCTGCTTCGACCTGTCGGGGGACTCGCCCGCCACCGATGCCTCCTCCATGCGCCGCACGCTTACGCGCACGCCCTGTCCGAACCATGTACCAGTGTCCTGTGTGAGGGCTTGGCCCCTGCGGTAGACGAGAACGACATACCTACCGGTTCCCTTACGAACCGGTCACGCGCCCTCGACAGACCAATGTGAGAGGGGTCACCCTGTCATTCATCCACGCGGGGAGGCATGGATGGGCAGGAGCCGCAGAACACTTCCGGAGGAGCTTCTGCTGCTGGCACTGGACCCGGCCACGGGTACCACTGCGCAGCCGCAGTCGCTCGACCTCGGTCTGGCCGGTGCACAGCTAGTGGAGCTGGCGCTGGCCGGACGGATAGCCCCAGACGGGGATCGTATCGCCGTGGTGGTGCCACGGCCGACAGGAGATCCGACTCTGGACTGCGCGTTGGAGTTGCTGCGAAGGCGTGGCGCTCCGGTGCGTGCCGTCCATTGGATCGGCGGGCCCCGGCTGGGGCTCAGGCAGACCTACCTCTCGCATCTGGAGCGGTGCGGCATGGTCGCCGCCGTACCCGGCCAGATGTGCGGGGTGCTGCCGACGACGCGTTACCAGGCGACCGACACCGCCATCAGCCGGGAGATCCGTTCCCGGCTGGACTCCGCGATCCGCACCGGCGTACCACCGGACCCGCGGACCGCGGCGCTCGCCGCCCTGGCGCACGCCGTCGGGCTCGGCAAGCACCTGTATCCGGGGAACGAGGGACGCTCGTCCCGCTCCCGGCTGCGGGATCTGATCCGGCACGACCCCATGGGCGGGCTCGTCGCGCACGCCGTCATGGACGTACAGAACGGCGCGGCCGCTCAGCCGCGCCGTGGTTCGGCACCGGCGGGCCGGCAGGCCGCGCCCGGCGCCAGGGCCGCGGCGGAGCCCGCACGCGGGGTTCCGATGCAGCCGCACCACGGGTCCATGGCCCGTGCCGTGGCCCACTGAGCCGTACACCCGGGCCGGGGACGCCGCCGTGCACACGGCCGCGTGCCCCGGCCCGCACAGACCCGGTTCGGGAGCCGCTGGTCGGAGCGGGGCGGTGAGACCGCGGTCGTGGTCCCGCCGTCCCGCTCGACTGCGTCCACCCGAGGGCGTCGCATATCCCCCGTTTCCCAGCGGCGGCGAGCACCTTGGTGGCAGTCTGCTCAACAGCAGATACGCAAAGTGTCGAGGCACAGGCAGGCAGCCGGAGGTGCACGTCCCGTGGCGTCCAATGTCAATCCCACCGTCAGGCGGCGCCGGCTGGGCCAGGAGCTGCGCAGACTCCGCGAGCTCAAGGGCATGACGGCCGAAGAGGTGGCGGAACGGCTGCTGGTGTCGCAGTCGAAGATCAGCAGGTTGGAGAACGGCCGCAGGAGCATCAGCCAGCGCGATGTGCGCGACCTGTGCGGGGTGTACGAGGTCGAGGACAAGCGGATCGTCGACTCGCTGATGGAGATGGCCCGCGATTCGCGGCAGCAGGGCTGGTGGCACACCTTCGGGGACATCCCGTACAGCGTGTACATCGGCCTGGAGACCGACGCGGAGTCGCTGCGGGTGTACGAACCCCAGATCGTCACGGGCCTGTTGCAGACCCGGCGCTACGCCGAGGCGCTGGTGCGCGGCGCGCTGCCGGAGACCTCGGCGGAGGAGATCGAGAAGCGGGTCGAGGTGCGGATCCGGCGGCAGGAACGCATCACCACCGAGCGCAACCCGCTGCGGCTGTGGGTGGTCCTGGACGAGGCCGCACTGCACCGCGTGGTGGGCAGCAGGCTGGTGATGCGGGAGCAGCTCGAGCACCTCATCGAGCTGTCCGAGCTGCCGCACGTCACCGTGCAGGTGCTGCCGTTCGAGGTGGGCGCGCACCCGGGCATCAACGGCCAGTACGCCATCCTGGAGTTCGCCGACGCGGCCGACTCCAGCGTGGTGTACCTGGAGGGCGTCACCAGCGACCTGTACCTGGAGAAGGCGCAGGACGTGCAGAAGTACGCCGTGATGTACGAGCACCTGCGGGCGCAGTCGCACAACGTGGACGTGTCCCGGCAGTTCATCGCCGAGGCGGCGAAAAGGTTCGCCGACTGAGGGGAGGGGCGCGGGGCACGGGATCGTACACCGCCGGTCCGCTCCAGTGGAAGGCTCGCCCGGGATATGCCATCCGGTCGAGTGAACGGCTCCTCCGTCAGGGGAAGTTGCCCGCTAGCGTCGATCAAGCCGATCGGGCGAAACGGTTGGCGCGAACCGGACTACCGCAACAGGAGTGGACATGGCACTGATTCAGGGCGCTTCGGAGACGTGGATGAAGTCGTCGTACTCCGGGGGCAACGGCGCTTGCGTCGAGGTCAAGTCGCCGACCGGCGCCGAGCTCGCCGTCCGTGACTCCAAGGACATCGAGGGCCCGGTCCTGGCCTTCCCGGCCGACGCCTGGAACGCCTTCGTGGCCTCCGTCAAGGCGTAAGGAGTCCTTCCGGACCCCACCCGGCACGACAACCGCACCAGCACCACCGAAGAGCCCTCTCGACGAGTCGCCGTCCTTGCCGAGGGGGCTCGCCCCTTGCCCCGGCTCCGCGCACGCGGTCCGGACCAAGGGGCGAGCACGTCGCCGCACGGGGCGACCGGGCTCAGCCCAGCTGGCCCTCGATCGCGGTGACGACCTCGGACGAGTCCGGCGTGGTCTGCGGCGAGAACCGGGCGACCACGCTCCCGTCCCGGCCGATGAGGAACTTCTCGAAGTTCCAGCGGATGTCCCCGCTGTGCCCCTCGGCGTCGGCGAAGTCGACGAGCCGCTCGTACAGCGGGTGCCGGCCCGGGCCGTTCACCTCCACCTTCTCGGTCAGCGGGAAGGTCACGCCGTAGGTCGCCGAGCAGAACCGCGCGATCTCCTCGGCGGAGCCCGGCTCCTGCCCGAGGAACTGGTTGCAGGGCACGCCCAGCACGGTGAAGCCGCGCTCCGCGTACCGCTTCTGCAGCTCCTCCAGGCCCGCGTACTGCGGGGTCAGGCCGCACTTGGAGGCCACGTTCACGATGAGGACGGCCTTGCCCGCGAACCGCGACAGCTCCGCGGAGCCGCCCTGGAGGGCACCGATCTCGACGTCCAGCGGAGACCCGCTGTGCTCAGTAGTCGTCATGCACCGGATGCTAGCCCCCACCACAACCCCGCCTCCGCGCCACGGGCCCCGCCGCCTCACACCCCCCTCGGCCCCTGCCGCACGCCCCCACCCCCGCTTGCCTCGGCCAGGACGTCCCCGGCCGCCGTGCGCACGTACAGCACCGTTCGTCCGGCCCTGCGCCGCTCCACGAGGCCCGCCTCCCGCAGCACCTTCAGATGGCGTCCGACCGAGCCGAGGGCCTGCCCGGTCACGGCGGTCAGCTGGGTCGTGCTCAGCGGCGCGCCGAGCAGGACGAGCACCCGGGCCCGGGCCGGCCCCAGCAGGGCGCCCAGCCCCGCCGGCACCGCGGGCCCGCCGTCCCCGGCCAGCACACCGGCGCAGGGGTAGACCACGGCGTACCGCTCCTCGTCCGCCCAGGACACCCAGCCCAGCCGCTGCGGGGTCACCGGCACGAAGAGCAGTTCCGCGCCGGAGATCTCGCGCGGCGGATACTCGTGCAGGTTGACCTGGAACCGGTTCTCCCCGAGCCAGCGCGTCCCGCCCGGCCGGAGCCCGTCCAGCACCTCCGCCCAGCCGCCCCGGCTCGCCTGCGCGGTCCGCGCCA
This sequence comes from Streptomyces sp. NPDC029296, assembly GCF_055569255.1. NCBI lineage: Bacteria > Bacillati > Actinomycetota > Actinomycetes > Kitasatosporales > Streptomycetaceae > Streptomyces > Streptomyces sp. NPDC029296. Next base: position 180,488 of record NZ_JBVHXT010000008.1, on the reverse strand, counting down.
GCACGTCCGCCTCCAGCACCCGCCGGCGCCGCTCCCAGGAGGGCCGTACGGTCTCCTCCCACACCCACTCCAGCAGCCGGGCCGCCCGCTCGGTCAGGTCGTCCCGGTCGAGCACGGCGGGCAGCGGACCGGCGAGCGAGCGCCGCAGATGCGCGCGGGCGGCCCCGGGCCCGACCGCGCGCACGCGGCCGACCTCCGCGGCGAAGTCCTGCCCGGGGCGCGGCGTGGGCGTCAGGAAGTCGGCGATCCACTCCCGGCCCAGCCCCGCCCGCACCAGCCGCGCCGTCACGGGGTCGGCCGCGAGCCGGGCCCGGTAGGCGGGCAGATGGGCGCCCAGCCAGGCGTGCTCCCCGGGATGCGCGCCCTGCCCGGCGTGCAGCAGCTTCAGACAGCCGAAGGTCTCGGCGAGCGGGGAGACGACGAACCGGCTCCGGGCCAGCGTGTCGGCGTCGAGCTGCCACCACCCCATGAGCCGCCCCTCCCCGTAGCACTCACGCCGTCGGACCCGTAGGACCCGTAGGACCTGCACGACCCGCGCGACCCGTAGGGCTGTGCGCCGTACGGCCTTTCGCGCGAGGGCGAAACAATAACGGGCCCTCGTCGCCCCGCTCGAGACTCCGGACCATGACCGGCTACCGATCCCTGTTCCGCACCCCGGAGTTCACCCCGCTCTTCCTCGGCACGGCCGCGCAGACCGCCGCCCAGACCGTCGGCGGCCTCGCCCTCGGCACGCTGGTCTTCCGGGCGACCGGCTCCCCGCTGCTGTCGGCGGTGAGCATGTTCGGTCACACGCTGGCCCAGGTGCTGGGCGCCACCGTCCTGCTGTCCGGCGCCGACCGGCTGCCCCCGCGTACGGCGCTGTCGGCGATCACCCTGCTCTTCGCGGCCGGTACGGCGGCCCAGGCACTGCCCGGACTGCCGGTCGGCGCCCTCTTCACCATCGTCCTGCTGCTGGGCCTGGTCGCCTCGCTCGGCGGCGGGGTCCGCTGGGGCCTGCTGAACGAGATCCTCCCCAAGGACGGCTACGTCCCGGGGCGTTCGCTGTTCAACATGGTGAGCGGGCTGGCGCAGGTCGCCGGCTTCGCCACCGGGGGCGCCCTGCTCGCCGTACTCTCCCCGCGCCTTGGCCTGCTCCTGGCGGCGGCGCTGTACCTGACGGCCGCGCTCGTCCTGCGGCTCGGCCTGTCCGCGCGCCCGCCCCGCGCCACGGGCCGACCCTCCGCGTCGGCGACCTGGCGTGCGAACGCCGCCCTGTGGTCGTCCCGGCCGCGCCGCCTGACGTACCTGGGCCTGTGGCTGCCGGGCGGCATGGTCGTCGGCTGCGAGTCGCTGTACGTGTCGTACGCCCCGCACGCGGCCGGCACCCTCTTCGCGTGCGGGGCGCTCGGCATGCTCGCCGGGGACGTGACGGTCGGCCGGCTGCTCCCCGCCGCCGTCCGCGCCCGCCTGGCCACCCCGCTGCTGCTCCTGCTGGCGGCCCCGTTCCTGATCTTCTGCGCGCACCCGCCGGTTCCGGTGGCGGCGGCGTGCGTGACCGTGGCGTCCGCCGGTTTCGGCGCGGGCCTGGTGCAGCAGGAGCGGCTGATGCGGCTGACCCCCGACGCCCTGGCCGGCCAGGCGCTGGGCCTGCACTCGGCGGGCATGCTGACCCTCCAGGGCGTCGGCGCGACGGCGGCGGGAACGCTGGCCCAGTCCACCTCGCCCGCGGCGGCGATGACGGTGATGGCGGCGGGCTCGCTCTGCACCACCCTGACCTTGGCCGGGGCCGCCCGGCGCACCGCGGACCGGCAACGGGAAAGCCCGCTCCCCTCGACCTGAAACCCCCTATTGTCTGATCACCGGGTCGCCAGGGTCGTCAGGGTCGGCCGTCCGGGTATTCCCGGGGAGGGCGGGTGGAGGCGATGGTGGACTGGCCGGTCGCGGACGAGGAGATAGGCCGGCTGACGGCCGCGGGCCTGTGGAACCCGCCGGCCGGCACCGCGATGGAGGTCCTCGGCCTGGACCGGCGGGAGCTGCCGCACAGCCGCATGGTGGGCTGGCTGCTCGACCCCGCGGCCTCCCACGGACTCGGCCCGCGGCTGCTCAACGCCTTCCTCCGCCGGTCCGGCCGCGCCGGCCTGGCGGACACCCCGGGCCCGCGACGGGTCCGCGTCCAGTGGGAGGTCACCCTCAGGGGCAACGACGAGCACCGGGACCGGCGCGCCGACATCGTCGTGTGGGTGGACGGCACTCCGGTCGTCATCGAGATGAAGGTGGACGCCAAGGAGGGCACCGACCAGACCGGCGACCTGGCGGGCCACTTCACCACGGCCCACGCCGAACCGCTCTTCGTCTACCTCACCCTCGACGGCTCGCTCCCGGAGCATCCGGCCTTCCTGCCGATGCGCCTGCGGGACATCGCGGACGACCTGCGCACCGCCCTCGCGGCGGCGGGCCCCGCCGACACCGTGGGCCGCCGCACGGCCGCCGACTACCTGGAGACCCTGGCCATGCTGACCCGCACGAACACCGCGTCCCTGGCCGCCGCCCGCTTCTGGCTGCGCCATGGCGACCACCGCGCCTACGACGAGGCCCGCGCCGCGGCCTGGACCGTCCTGAGGCAACTTCCCGACCGCACCGCCGACCTCCTCCGCCGAAACCTTGCCGACGACCGCGTGGTCATCACCCGCACGGAGAACACGCGGGGGAGACGAGGACGCCACGACGAACGCGTGGTACTCCTGACCGCCCGACGATGGCTGACCGCCCGCGAGGAACCGAGAGCCGGCTTCGGACTGGCCGTCCGCGAACACCGCCAACCCGAGGACGACCACTGGACCTCCTGGAACATGCCGTACCACGGCATCTGGCTGGCCCCCTCGCGCACACCCCGGCACCCCCTGCTCCCCCCACCCGACCAGCGCAGGCCCTGGGGCAACTGGGGAACCGACTGGTCCCCGTTCCCCCTGCACCTCGACCCCACGGACCCGGACCCCGACCCGTTGCCCCTCTACACCACCCGCGCGGCAAGCCTCATCCGCGACCTCTGGGCTACCTACGAACCGGCGATCGACAGGCTCCTGGACACGACGCCTGACGGGGAGCGTCCGTGAGTCTCCCCGGTGGCGAGCCCCGCCCTGATGGCCCTACTCCGAGAGCAGGAAACGGTTCTTCCGATGACCACACAGTCCGCGAGCCCTGAGCGCAGCGGTCCCGAGGCCGCTTCAATCAGCGATGTCCCGCCGTTCAAGCCTTCTCTCGTCAAAGCGGTGTTCAGGGACGTGACCCCGATGCACGTCTCTCGACCGGCTGCCTGGGCCGCCGCGTCGGTGACGCGGACAGTGCTGGCGGAGATCATCGACGGCGCGAGGAGAGCGGCGGCGGAAGAGGCCCGCAGGAAGCTGGTTCCCGGGGACCTTCTCACGGCGATCGACCGGAACGTCGAGCTCGAGGTGGGGACCAAGTGGTACGACCACAGTCCGACGTTCCGGGGCTTGACCGGTGTCCTGTATGACGCCGGGGGTGTCATCGTGCCTTCTCGTCAGCGCGGCAGGTCGAGCAAACCGAGTGCTGTGGCCGGCGCCCACAGGTTCGAGGCCGGGGTCAGGAAGCTGCTGCGGAGCCGGGGGCTGTCGGCCGTCCCGGCGATGGTCCGCGACCTGGACGGAATCGCGAGTGTGTTCCTGACGGACCTCGCCCGGGATGCGGCCGTGGTCGTCCGCGAGGGCGGTGTCCGACGTTCCGGTGCGGTCACCCTGGTGATGCCGGGCGAACCGGCCCCACCCCCGGCCCTCAAGGAGTCCCTCCCGTCCCTGCCCACCCGCAGGGGGGACGGGCGGACCATAGGCAGGGACGACATCCTGGCCGCCACCACGATCCGGCTGCTCGGCGGCAACCTCAGGCGACGAGCCCTCACCGAAGCACGTGAGGCGCTGACGCGGGGGCGCTGACGGCGGGGTGGGTGCGCGCGGGGCGGACGGGGAGCAGGCTCCGTCGGTTGTCTGCCGCCGTGATGATGCGTCGGCCGGTGGCGGGCCGAGCCCGAGCCGGACTTCAGCGTCGAACGCGCCGGCCCGGGTTTGCTTGTGGGAGAAGGGGGCCTGTCGTCGTGGATGGGGATCAGCACCAGCGCTGCTGCCACCTGCCGAAGATGGTGACCGTCAGATGGAGCGGATCATCACCTTCAGGACCGGCGAGGCCGCTGATGGCTGGCTCTGGCCGATGTCCTCGTAACCCCACGACCGGTAGAGCGCATGGACCTTTCCGTCACCAGCGACCGGGTTGACCATGAGTGTCACGTACGGCTCCTCGCGTGCGGCAAGCAGCGTGTCGTGGATACGCCGTGCGGTCCCTGTGCCGCGCCAGGCGGGCCGGACGCCGATCTCCTTGAGAGCGACGGCCGGCCGCTTGGTGTACTGCTCCGCCGGTGCCGGGGTAGTCCGCTGCCAATACCGATCGCCGTGCTCGATGGTGTTGCCGTAGGCGTACCCAACCGGATGGCCGTCCGCGTACGCCAGGACGGCTTCGAATCCGGGTTCGCCCCCGTGCCGGTCCAAGCGTTCGCCGAACGCGGTCACAGCGTAGTTCGGCAAGTGGAGCAGGGGAGCGCGTACCTCGGCGTATACGTCGATCAGGTCGCCGCGGACGGTATCCAGGGTGGTGAAGCGGCGGAGTTCGATGGCGGGGGCCTTGGTCATGCGCGGGTCCTCCAGGCAGCGGTGTGCTCGGTCCAGGTCTGCACGACGGAGCTGCCGGCCGCAGTGACTCGCAAAGCAGCCCCGAACTCTTGCAGCATGCGGGACACCCGGGCGTGTTGGGTAGCGGCAGCCGGAGACACCTTCATGGCCGTGGCCGTGGCAGCATCGGCGTCACCCTGGGCGAGCTGGGCGTGGGCGAGGCGCGTCGTCGCGATGGCCCGGGACCGGACCATGTGGGGCCGCAGAGCGGACAGGCAGCGGTGGGCGTGAGCCTCGGCGGTCGGGTAGTCACCCAGCGCCAGGTACGCCGACAGCGCCAGGGAATCCAGCTCGGCCTGATCGTAGAACGCGAGCATCCACACTGGCCGGTAGGTGTCTGGGGCCGCCCGTAGCATGGCGTCCTGCGCCTGCCCGAAGGATCTACGTGCCCCGGTGCGATCCTGAGCCGAGCCGTGGATCGCCGCCTGTCGGGCAAGACCGAGGGAGGCGAACATAGGATCCCGGCGGGTGATGTGCAGGGTCCGGGCGACGTCGTTGGCCGCGATAGCGTCAGCGGGACGGCCCATGTGGCGGTACATGGTGCCGGCATGGCTCCAGATACGGAACTTGATCGCTTGGTCACCGCTCATCTCCGCGAGGGCCTGGGCCTCCCGCATGTGCGTCTGCGCCTCGTCGTACCGGCGGCCGTCGATCGCGGCCCACATCGCAGAGGAGCGGAACGCTGCTGCGGCGGCGTACAGGTTGTTCCGGACGCGCTGAGTGGCGTTGCCGGCGTTCTGGAGGTTCAGTGCCTCGTCGGCGAGAGCGGCTGCCCGCTTTTCGATGCCGAGCTGGCCGCCGTAGCGGTGGTCGCTGGCGATGATCTCCGCGAATCGGTGCTGTAGACGGGCGACGTCGCTCATACCGATGCGGCGGGTGGCGGTGCCAGGCGCTACCGCTGTGGCGGCGGCTGCGGCGACACCGCCGACGAGGGTGCGACGCTTCATGTCGGGATCCTCCTGCGGTGGGGCGAGAGTGGACTGAGTCCGGCCCCGTGGCACGAACCCTAAAGCCGTGATGGGCAGACCGGAAAGATCTTCAATCGCTCTGCGCGTGGCCGACTTTGGCCACTTCACGCGGCCAGATTTCCAATCACGCACAGATGAGCCGTCATGTCCGCCGAGCCGCCCGGTCAGCCGCTCCTGAGCCTTATTCACCGCGTCGGCCAGAGTGTTGGAGCTATAGCCGTGGTCCCTCATCCACGCCTCAAGAGCCGTATTGCGCGTGATGTCCATAAGCGCACCGTAGTCGCTTGAAGCCAGTGCGTCAGGTAAATGCTCCGTCAAATCCCCCTAGGGCATTGCAGGCGAGACCAGCCCAATCGCCCTAACCACGCGGCTGTGGTCAGGAGTTGTCTGATTACTGGCCGCCCGCCACCTCGGAGGGTGGCCACTGAAAGTCCGACCTACTCGCTTCCTCGTGATGAGGAGAAGCGGGCGGGCTCCGCCAACCTCCCAAGGCAAGGCGTGACGATGGCCAATACAGGAATGCGGATGACCAGATCAAGCGCGACCGTCGGGGCCCCCGTCGTCGTCCCAATGGACAGCGGTGATAGCTGTGTGTAGGGAACTGCCGCAGGTCCGCGTACTGTGCCGCGACTCGGTATCCGTGCCGGCCGCGAGACACTTTGTGGTCGACGTGCTCACGGACTGGGGCCTGGTCAGCCTGCTGGACGATGCCGCGCTGGTTGTGACCGAGCTGGTGACCAACGCGGTCCGGCACACCCGGACGCCGACCGTCCGGATCGTCGTGCGCCGGATGCCGCCGGACGCGGTCCGGGTCGTCGTCATCGACAAGAGCCCTGAACTCTGGGCCGCTCTCCAGCCTGCGAGCCCTCTCGACAGCGGTGGGCGCGGCCTGGTGCTGGTGGACGCCGTGACCAGGTCGTGGGGCTGCACCCGCTGGCCCTGGGAAAAGCAGGTGTGGGCCGACCTGTCTACCGCTGGGGGCCGGGTATGACCGCCACTTCGACCAGGACGCTCTCCCGCATCCCCGCCGGCCTCCGCCCGCTCCTCCCCCTGCCACCCCTGAACGGTCTCCCCGACGCCAAGGCGCGCGGGGCCGAGTGCGCCTGGTGCGGCAAGCGGCTGTCGATCGCGACCGCCGTGGACCTCGGCGAGCGCCCGGCGCCGAACGGCACCACGTTGTTCCCGCGCGGCTGCCACCCGTGCACCCTGCGAGCCGCAGCCCAGGCGTACATCGCCCACCCCGGCCCCTGCCCACAGTGCGTCTACGACCTGAAGCCCTGCCCGGTCATGCAGGCGCTGCGGACTCTGCTGCTGGAGCTGCCCCGATGACCGTGCAGGTGCCAGAGGTGCTCTACGACATGCACGAGCGTGTTTCCTGGTACGAGGTCCCCCGGCTGCTGCCCGCGCCAGCCGTGGCCGGCGAGGCATGCGTCTGGTGCACCAGCCCGGCGGACGCCACCACCGTGCAGTTGGCCCCCTCGGCAACTCGTCCCCGCCTGGCCTGCCTGCGCTGCTATACGGCCCGGCTCGCCTGGTACCTCACCTGGGCGGACTGGCACACCCACTTCACGGCCTGCACCGCCTGCAGGCAGCGCCGCACCTGCTACGCCGGCCACGGACACCGCCTCCTGCACGAACAGACCGCACAGGCCATCGGCAAGACACCCGAGTGCCTCCTGTGCCCCGCCCCGCTGCTGCCGACGGAACCGGCCGCCCCCCTGTGCTGGGAGGGCACCGCCCGGTTCAACGCCGGGTACGCGCACCTCCGGTGCCTGACCGGACGGGCGAACACCCGATGACCGTCACCAGCCCCGTCCGGCCCGTCCAATACTGGGACGGCACCCCCGTCCCGTTCATCACCGCCTGGACCAGGGAACGCATCCCGCCCCAGCCCCTGGCCAAAGTCCGGCACCCCGGAGGGACGGAACTGGGCCTTCAGGGCGAGACGGATATCGAGCGGCACTACGGCGTGCCCTGGATGCGCATGCCGGCCACCCGCGGCGGCCGGCCCCGGCACGGAACCGTCCACGCCCTGCGCCAGCGCCAGGCGATGAGCCGCCTGCTCTGCCAGCTCTGCGGCGGACCCACCACCGGGACCCGGAAAGACGCACGCACACTCTTCCTCGCAGCCGGCGCCCGCCACCCCCTCCACGACGGAGAAGTGACGACGTCTCCACCCGTGCACGCCGTCTGCGCCCGCCTCGCCGTCGAACACTGCCCGCCCCTCGGCCACCGGGGCTGGACGGCGGCCCTCGTGGAGCACACACCGGTCTGGGGAGTCGCCGGGACGCTCCACGACCCCCTCACCCTCCAGCGGGTACCCGCGCCCGAGGACGGCGAGGGACTGCACCGCATCGCGTTCACCGACACCAGACGCATCCACTGGACCCTCGCAGCCCGCCTCGCCATCACCCTCGAAGGCGTCACCCCCGTCACCGACCTCGACGCCCTGACCAACGAGGAAACCGACGCCACCCGAGCCCCATGAGAAACCCCATATCCGGCAGCACCGGGCACGAACCACTATGCGTATAACGGTAATGATTCATCGATACCGCCCAGGTTCGCGGACGCCTCCTCGCGGAAGGGACGAGCACGTGCCCCTCGCCGTTCTCCTGGCCGGGCTGACCGGTTCCGGCAAGACCACCGTTGCCCAGGCACTGGCCGCGCGCGGCTTTACCCGGCTGTCTGTGGACGAGGAGGTGCACCGCATCCACGGCCGCTACGGCGTGGACTACCCCGAGCACACCTACTCCGAGCGGGAACGGCCGGTGGTCGAGGCCATCCGCCGGCGGTTCGTCGAGGAGCTGCGAGCGGGCAACGACGTCGTCCTGGACCACGGGCTGTGGCGTCGTGGCGAGCGCGATGCCTGGCGCGAGGCCGCCCGCCGAGCAGGCGGCCCTCCGCTGATCGTCTACCTCCCGGCCGGCCGGGACGATCTGCTGCGGCGCCTTGCCGAACGCAACCGGCGCGAAGACGCCAATGCCCTCACCGTCACCCCGGAAGCCCTCGACGACTTCTTCGCCCGCTTCGATGCCCCGGCCGAAGACGAGGACGCGTGTACCCCGGCAGCGTCGAAAGCCTCCTGACCGAGCTGCGCAGGGAACGCCAGGGCTGAAGGTCTCCACCGCATCACCCTGCTGAAGCGAGGCGGTTGCGCCTTGATCAGATGGGGATTCGCCGCAAGAGGGGCCCTCATACCAAGGAGAGGGGCCCTCCCGTCCAGCGGACGGGATGTCAGCCGTGGATGTCACCTCACACAGGCTGGGGTTCACTTACGACGCTTGCGTGCCTTCGCCTTGCGTTCGGCTTCCTTGCGCTTCTCGATGGTGTACGACGACCACTCGCCACGGTGCAGATTGCATCGCGACGCCCCGACCATCGCCAGCCGCCGGCACCGAGTGCCCTTCTCTGTGAGCGCTCCACACCTGGACTGCGTTCGAGCCACGTTTCCCACCCCAAGGTCTCGACCGTTGTGCGGACCGGTGCAGGATCGCCGGGCACGTGTCCTCCGCGGAAGGCGCACTGCTCCGCGCAGCGGTGCACGGCGGGTGAGGGAGGTGGCTCGGCGGCGCACGCTTTCCAAGTCTGCTGGTGCCTGGTCGGGGCGTGTAGAGGGCCGTCCACCCGCGTTCATGGGTGCCCTGGCTACGGGAAGGACCTGGCGTACGGTCTCGTCCGAACGACGGTGAACGGGGCCGAACGAGACGGAAACCGAGTCGGCCGCACTCTTCAGCGCAGCCTGGTAGACGGCCCGCGGCCAGTTGCCGGAGCCGCCGTCATTCGTGGACCTAGGCTGCCTTGGGCCGCGCCGCGCGTAGGCCCGAGGCGGGCTCCTGTGCGTCGAGTGGCAAGGTCTCGTCTTCCCCGAAGTCGGGAGCCTGGAAGGGGTTGGTCGCCGCCGGAGGCGGCGATGCCGCGGCGGAGCGACGGGGTTGCCCTTCCGGGGCGGAGAACAGCGACGTCAGATCGATGAGAGGACTCTCTTTCGTTACAGGCCCCTGGAGGGGCCTGGTGTGCCGTGACCGGGCACAGCGGTCCTACAGCCTGGTCATCTTGCCGTACGGGCTCAAGATCCGCATTTGCGCCGAGCCGAAATCCACGAGCGCCGCGATTCCGTCCTCGATGCCGATGACTCGGCCGAGGCCGTACATGTCGTGTGTGACCTGGTCGCCCACGGCGAAGTGCTTGGGAGCCGGTGTGACCGGCGCCTTGAAGGGGCTGGTGGGCAGATGACGCTTCGGCGCAGCGGGTTTTGTCATGACTCAGTATGAGCCTACGCGTATCCCGTTCGCTGTGGCCATCGGCACAGATCCGGACGGGAGCGACCGGTTCATGCCACTGACCTGCGATTTCGAGATCTGGTGAGGTGGAAACTTCACCGTAGGCCCCCCATCACCGACCAGCGAAGGCCCGGCCGGGGGCGTGCCGCGCGCGGGGAGCGGAGCGAACGCTTGACAAGGCCGACCAGGGCATACCCGTGCCCGTCGAGTCGGCCAAGCGCGGATCGGGCACGGGCGGGCCGTAGAGGGCTTGGCTCGCAGGCCGGCTGAGCCGCACCGCCGTGCTCTCCACTGGCGAGGTCACAAGGTGCAGGGGTGGCACCGTCCTCACGCCGGCACCACCAAAGCGGCGAAGACGAGGTTGGCGGCCGCGGGCCCGGTCGTCCCGCGGGCCCGGTCGTCCCGCGGGGCCGGGTCAGATGCCTCGTTCGATCGAGTCCATGAGCCGTTGTCCGGCTTCGTGGGCTTGCACGGGAAGCAGGCCGCGCAGGGGGCCGTCGATGAGGAGTACGGCCAGGCCGTGCACGGCGGACCAGACGAAGTACTCGGCGCCGGGGCGGCGGTCGGGTGGCAGGTCGCCGCTTTCGACGAGGTCGTCCAGGGCCGCGCCCAGAAGTTGGAACGCGGTCGAGGCCCCGGAGCCGTCGGCGGTTCCGACTTCGGTGCCGGCCATGTCGGTGGTGGAGAACGCGGCGCGGAACAGCCCCGGTTCGGTCTGGGCGAAGCGCAGGTAGCTGGTGGCGAGTGCGCGGATGCGGGCTCGGGCGGACTCGACCGGGTCCTCGGCCGGAGGCAGGGCCGCCAGCTCCGTCTCCATGGCGGCGGCCAGTCGGGCCAGCGCGGCCTGGCGGATGGCGCGCAGAAGGGCGTTGCGGTCGGCGAAGTGGCGGTAGGCGGCGTTGGGGACCACGCCCACCCGTCGGGTGACCTCGCGCAGGACCACCGCGTCCGGACCGCTGTCGCGGACCAGTTCGAGTCCGGCCTGGATCAGGGCGTTCCGCAGATCGCCGTGCCGGTAGGTGTCGCGCTTCCTCGCCCCGGCCCTGGAAGTCATCGCCACTCCTTTTGTGGACGGCGTCCACATATCTGTGTACTCTGCGAAACGCCCGCCCCACGTCGCGGCGCCCTTGTGGCGTGGCAATGTGGACATCGTACACAAGATGCGTTGAGCAGCCTGGATCGTCCGTCCCGCAGCACTGCGTGGACTGACGGTGATCGCACCGTCACACTTCGACGACGAGGAATTCCATGGACGATGCAGTACGGCTCGAGTCGCTGGCCAAGACCTACGGATCGGGCGACAGCGCGGTGACCGTGCTGCGCGACATCCAGGTCTCCTTCCCGAAGGGGAGCTTCACCGCCGTCATGGGGCCGTCCGGCTCGGGGAAGTCAACACTGCTGCAGTGTGCCGCCGCTCTGGACCGGCCCTCGTCGGGCCGGGTATTCATCGACGGGACGGATATCGCGGGGCTGAGCGAGACCCAACTCACCGAATTCCGGCGGGAGACGACCGGCTTCGTCTTCCAGTCGCTCAACCTGCTGCCCTCACTGACCGCCGAGCAGAATGTGGCGCTGCCGGTGCGGCTGGCCGGGCGCAAGCCCGATCGGCGGGCGGTGCGGGAGGCACTCGCCCAGGCGGGGCTGGAGAAGAAGGCAGGGAGCCGTCCCAGTCAGCTCTCCGGCGGCCAGCAGCAGCGCGTCGCCATCGCCCGCGCGCTGGTGACCCGCCCGGCCGTACTCTTCGCCGACGAACCCACCGGTGCCCTCGACCTCGCCACAGGACGCGAACTCCTCGATGTGCTGCGGAGACTTGTCGACAGCCCGGCGGACGACGGACTGAGCACGGTGGTGATGGTCACGCACGATCCGAACGTGGCCTCGTGTGCGGACCGGGTGCTGTTCCTCGCTGACGGCGGCCTGGTCGGCGAACTGATCTCTCCCACGTCCGAAGCCGTCGCCGCGCGGATGACCGAGCTGGCGGTGCCGGGGTGCTAGCAGTGGCTTTCCAGACCCTGCGGGGCCGCTGGGTATCCTTCCTCGGCACCGTCGTGGCGTTGGTACTCGGGGTTGCCCAGGTCGCGGCCATGGGACTACTGCTGATGACCACGCTCGATCCGCCGGACCGGCCTGTGGAGCGGTTCGCGGGCGCCCCGGCCGTGGTGATGCCCTCCGACCCGGCGTGGAATCCCGCCCACCACGACCTCGGCGTCCGCTCGTTGCCGCAGGCCGAAGGCGTATCGCAGGAGCTGCTGCGGAAGGTCTCCGGCACCGGCGGCACCGTGGTGGACCGGGCCTTCTACGCCCAGCTCGAAGGCGGCCCCAAGGACCAGGTCGGGCATCCCTGGCCAGTGGCGCGGTTCGGCGGGTACACGTTGCGGGAGGGCCGCGCGCCCGCCTCCGCCAGGGAGATCGTCGTCGCCTCCGGCCGGGCGCGGACCGGGGACGAGGTGACCGTGCTGACCGCCGCGGGCGTCGGATCGTACACAGTGAGCGGCACCGTCACTCCGGTCGACTGGGAGGACGCGGTCTTCTTCACCGACGCCGAAGCGTCCCGCCTGGCCCCACGGATCGAGGCTCTGGTGGCGCTGGGTGCGATCGACAAGGTGCGCGAGGCAGTCGGTGAGGACGCCGAGGTGCTCACCGGGCAGGACCGTCACCAGGCCGACGCCAGCGATGACCGCGACCGCGAGGCACTGGACAACACCCTCACCCTGGTGCCGGTGATGGCCAGTGTGGCGGGCACCACAGCGGTGTTCGTGGTGGCCTCCACCTTCGCCTTCGCAGTGATGCAGCGCCGTCGCGAGGTCGCCCTGCTCCGCACGGTGGGTGCCACCCCCCGACAGGTACGCCGGATGATACGGAGCGAGGCGCTGCTGGTCAGCGGCCTCGCGTCGGTGGTGGGTACGGTACTCGGCCTGTTCGGCGCGCAGCCGCTCGCCGGCCTGCTCATCGGGATGGGTGTCTCCCCACCCTGGTTCCGTATCGAATCCTCGCTGCACTGGACCGTGCTGGCGCCACTCGCCGCCGCCTTCCTGGTCGGTGTCCTGGTCGCGCTCTGCGGTGTGACCGTCGCCGCACGCCGGGCCGGCGACATCCGTCCCGCCGAGGCGCTGCGCGAGGCGACGGTCGACGACTCCGGGATGACCCCGGGACGACTGCTGCTCGGCGCCGTCGGGCTGGTCTGCGTAGCCGGGCTGACCGCCTGGATCGCGCTCGGCGACCCCGCCATGGTCCTCTCACCCAGCGCCTACGCTCTCTCTCTGCTGGTTCCGGTTCTGGCCGCCGCTGTACTCGCACCGCTCGCCGTCGGACCGTTCACCCGGCTGTTGATGTGGCCGCTGCGCCGCTTCCCGGGACCCATCGCCATGCTCGTACGGGAGAGCGTGCTGACCTCGCGGCGGCGCACCGCTGCCACAGCCGTGCCCGTCCTGATCACCGTCGGCCTGACATTCTCGCTGTTGGCCGCCACCGACGCGCTCGGCGCGGCACGCGAGAAGGGACTGCAGAACCAGGTGAGGTCGGAGTATGCGCTCGCCCCCGACGGCACTCCGGGCATCAGCCCACAGGTCGTCGAGAAGGTTTCCCGTATCGACGGCGTGCAGGTCGCGGCCCCCGTCCTCACCACCCTCTACACCCACGACGAGGACCGGCTGGAGGTGAACGACGGGCTCGTTGTGGACAGTGCCGCACTGAAGCGGATGATGGACCTGACGGTGGTCGACGGCTCGCTGGGCGCCCTGGAGGACAACAGCACGGTCGTGCCCGATGTGTGGGGCATGAACGTCGGCTCGACGCTCAAGGTCCTGATGGCCGACGGCGAGGAGGCCGACCTGCGCATCGCGGCGACCTACCATGCGCTGCGCGGCGAGGACGTCGCCTATCTGCCCCAGCGGTTCGCCGGGACCGCCGTCTACGCTCGCGACGGACTCGCTCGGCGCGCCTACATCTCACTGGAGTCCGGTACCGACCGCACCGCCGCGACCACGGCGATCCGCCGGGCGGTCGCCGGAACCGGAGCCCGCCTCATCACCAGGGACCAGCTGGTCGCCTCGGAGAGCGCCTACGCACGCCACCTGACCGAGGTGCGGCAGCGCTCCATCACCGTGATCGTCGTGATGTTCTGCTTCATCGCGATCCTCAACACCCTGCTCATGGCGACCGCCGACCGGCGACGCGATCTGGCGGTGCTCCGGGTGGCCGGAGCCACCCCGAAACAGGTCATGTGGTTCTTCATTGCCGAATCGCTCCTGGTGGCCGCCATCGGGGTGGCACTGGCACTGATCGCGACCGCGCTCAACCTCACCGGTCTGTGGGGCGCACTGCACCAGCTGTTCGGCACGGCGCCCATCACGGTGCCCTACGCGGTGATCGCCGGCATCACCGTCATATCCACGCTGCTCGCCGTGGCCGGAACCGTGCTGCCCGTCAGCGCGGCATTGCGCGCCAGGACGGTTCAGCTCGTCGGCACCCGCGAATAGCCACACGGAACCGTCGCGAGGTCCGTCGCACGGTCGGAGGCCCGGCGATGCGAGAGCCCACTCCGGGCGACCTGTTCGTCGGTCGGTCGTGGGAAAACGCGGCTATGGCCGGTTGGTACTGGAGATGGAGGGTGTCCGGCAGGCGGGTCCGGCGGTCGCCCGATGCTGATCCGCATGGGGCGATGTACGGGAGAACGACTTCCCGTCAGCTCACGCGAACGGCCCCGGACGCGGAGTCCGAGGCCGAGCAGGATTCCTCCCTGACCTGGGAGGAAACCCCCAAGTCAGAGCGGTAACGCGTTGTGCCCCCGGCAGGATTCGAACCTGCGACACCCGCTTTAGGAGAGCGGTGCTCTATCCCCTGAGCTACGAAGGCCGGGATCTGTCGGGACGTGGTGCGGTGTGTCGCCGACAGGGGTGGTGGCCTACTGGTAGGTGTGGGCCGCCGCCGACAGTGTAGCGGGTGGGGGTGCCCGGGGGCGTCGGTGGGCGTCGGGCCGGTAGAGGCGGGTAGTCCGGGTAGCCGGTGGCGTCGCCGCCGTAGAAGGGGGACGGGTCGGCGGGGGCGAGGGGACCGCCCGTCGCGAGGCGGTGGGGGAGGTCGGGGTTGGCGAGGAAGAGTCGGCCGAAGGAGATCAGGTCGGCGGTGCCGTGCTCGGTCAGGGGCGGTTCCTCGGGGCCGGTGGGGCGCTTTCCGGTCTCTGGGTCGAGGATGAGGGCGCCCGGGCAGGGGCGGCGCAGCGCGAATGTCAGTTCGCGGTCGCCAGCTTCCATGACGTGCAGGTAGGCCGGTTCAGCGCACCGCGCCGGGTCCGCCGCCGGTGGCCGCCCCGGTTCAGGACAGGGGCACGTGGGTGAAGCGGGACGCCGTGTGGAGGTCCCGTTGGATCGCGTCGGCCGTCGTGCGCAGTGCCGGGAGGAGGTGCCGTACGCAGTCGTCCAGGGTGCGGCGGGCCGTGTGCGTGGCCACGTTCACGGCGGCGACCGCGCGGCCCGACCGGTCCCGTACCGGTACGGCGACCGACCGCAGGCCGGACTCCAGTTCCTCGTCGGCCAGGGCGTACCCCTGGGCCCTGATCGCGGTCAGTTCCGGGGACAGGGGGCCGTCGGCGTCCGCCAGGAGGACCCGGCCCAGCGAGGTCGCGGCGGCCGGCAGCCGCGCGCCCACCGGTATGCGCACGGTCAGGACCCGGCTCGTGCCCGCGCCCGCCGTGTACTGGATCTCCGTGCCGTCGGGCGTCAGCACCGCCAGTGCCGCCGCCTCGCCCACCCGGTCCGCCAGCGCCCGCAGCAGCGGTTGCGCCAGGCGGGGGAGGGAGGTCCGGGACAGCGGCGGGAAGCCGAGGTCCAGGACGCGCGGGGTGAGCGTGAAGGCGCGTTCGTCGTGCGCGGCGGCGGCCACCAGGCCCAGGTGCTCGTGGGTGAGCAGCGCCCGGCGGGCGGTCGCCCGGGACAGGCCGGTCGCTCGGGCCACGTCCGTCAGGGACAGCGCCGGGCGGCCTTCGCCGAAGGCCGTCAGCACCGTCAGCCCCCGGGCCAGCGACTCCACGAAGTCCCGGCCCAGTTCCTGCTTGGACGCCGTCGTCCAGGTCGCGAGGCCGGCGGGCGCGGGCCCCGGCGCGGGCGGGGGCGCGGTCCGCAGGTCGGCCTCCATCGCCTCCACCGCCGTACGCAGCCGGGGCAGCAGGGTGGTGGGCAGCTCTCGAGCCGGGTGCCGGCTGGTGTGGCTGACCACGCTCGCCACGCAGGCCAGGCGGCCGGTGCGGGGGTCGCGCACCGGGGCGGACACCGCGACCAGGCCCGGCTCGATCAGCTGGTCGTCCAGGGCCCAGCCGTCCCGGCGGGCCGCCCGCACCCGGTCCGCGAAGGCCGCGCCGACGGCATCGACGGCGTCCGCTTCTACGGCTTCTACGGCATCGACGGTATCTACGGCGTTCGCGTCTACGGCGTCGACGGTGTCCGCCGCGCCGGCATCGGCCTCGACGGAGGCCGTGGTGAGGGAGCGTTCCGGGCGCGGGGGCACGGCCGGGAACGCGGTGTCCCGCGGGTCCCCGGCCCGGCGCGCCCGCCACCGGCTCCAGTCCCGCTCCGTCCACTCCGTGGCGAACAGCGCGCCCGGCGCGGTGCGTTCGGCCGGCAGCAGGTCGCCGATGCGGAAGCTGACGGACAGCGCGCGGCGGCGGGTGGCCTGGTGGATGAAGCGGATGCCGTCGCGGTCGGGGACCGCCAGCGACACCGACTCGTCCAGCGCGTCGGCGAGGGCGTCGGCGCGCTCGCCGAGCAGCGCGGGCAGGCGCAGGGCGGCGAGGTAGGCGTTGCCCAGCTCCATCACGGCCGGGGTGAGCACGACGTCCCGGCCGTCGAGGCGTACGTAGCTCATGCGGGCCAGGGTCGCGGTGATCCGGTCCACCGTGGAGCGGGCGAGACCGGTGGCCCGCTCCAGCGCGCTCGGGCTCAGCGTGCCGCCCGCCTCGGCCAGCCGGCGCAGCACCGCGACTCCGCGCACCAACGGCCCGACCGCCTCCGCCGGCACTCCGGCCCCGTCCCCGGCGCGGCTGTCGGCATCCACTGCGGTCATCGCGGGCATCGTCTCTCCGGTACGGCATCGGGGCACGCCTACGGTAACCCCGTAGGGGACGGGCCACCCTTCCCGTACGGACCCGGGGCCGCGCGGCACCCGGCGGCCCGGCAGGCCCCCGCCATCCCCCTCCCTCATTCCTCAGGACTCGTCCGCCACCCGCGCCACCCCTCCATCCCGGCTCACCCGGATCCGGTAGTTGCCCTCCGTGTCCGTCGACACCACCCGCACGTTGATCCCGTGCCGTGGGTCCTTGAAGGTCTCGCCGGGGGTGAACGGGGCGTCGGAGAGTTCCGCGTGAACGTTGGGGCTGCGGGTGCAGCCGCCGCTGCCGCGGTGGCTGTCGAAGACGGTGACCGGGCCGCGGCCGGTGCCGACCGCCGCGTCGATCCTGTAGATGAGGACGCCGGGACGGCACACCGTCTCGTCGTTGCCGCCCTGCGCGCGGACTTCCAGCGCGTAGGCGGTGCGCGCGGTGACCGGTATGAGGACCAGTTTGCCGCCGCCCTGCTGGTACAGCGGGGAGAGGGTGAACTCGACGCTGCCGGGGCCCGCCGCGCAGCCGACCTGGCCGCCGTCCAGCCAGCCCAGCTTCCACTTGTGCCAGCCGAGCAGGTCGTTGTTGGCCCCCCAGTCCTCGCTCATGATGTCCCAGTGCCCGACCGTGCCCCCGCCGTCCTGCGTATAGAGGTCGGGCAGGCCGAAGGTGTGGCCGTTCTCGTGCGGCAGCACCCGGTAGCCGGTGCGGTCGTAGGTGCCGGAACCGTCGTCCTGGCGGGAGTAGACGAAGGACGCGTTGGAGACGCGCACGCCGTCGGCGACCGGGGCGTCGTCGTTGCCGGCGAAGGTCACGGACAGCACGGTGTCCAGCGCGGACGGCCCGGCGTTCGGGGTGACGAGCACGTTCAGCAGGTCGTAGGCGCGGAAGTCCACCGTCGGGTCGGCGGCGGCCACGAGGTCCTGCACCAGGCTGCGGTAGCCGGGGTCGAAGGGCGCGCCGCGCTCTATGCCGTACTGCCGGAACGGCTTGGGCATGCGCAGCCAGCCGGTGACGGGGGTCTCGGGGCGGTAGTCGAGACGGCCGTACGAGGAGGTGTGGAACCAGTCCTGGGTGCGCGGGAAGAACTCGTGGAAGCGGTCCATCGCGGCGCCCTTGCCGGGCGCGTCGGGGAAGTCGACCATCAGGGTCAGGGCGTGGACCGTGCCCGTGGAGCGGGAGTAGCCGGCCGGGGTGGGCAGGCCCTCGGTCATCTGCACGTCCAGACCGCCGCGGATCATGCAGGGGAGCAGTGCGGAGGAGCGTCCCAGGCCCGTGGGCCCGGCGGTGGTGGGCGCCGTCAGGTGTCCGGTCCCGGCCGAGGTGCCGACCGCGAGGGTCAGCGCGGTCACCACGGTCAGGGCGGCCACCCGGCGCGGGCGTATGCGGTGGCGGGGCTGCGGCTGCGGCTGCATGCAGGGACCTTTCGCGCCACGGCAGCCGCTGGTCACCGGCTGCACCCTTGCGCTCACCCTGGGGCGGCGGGGCGGCGGGCGCTCGCTGGAGGAGACCGATGGTGGGAAACGGGCTCGGCGGACGGGTGAAACCCGGTGGACGGTGAGTATGTCCCAGGTCACAAACGTTTCTTCGGGCGGCCGGAAATAACCGGGGACGCTTTCCCCGTTTAGCCCTGTGTCCGAGCGAAGCGGGGAGCCAGTCCCCGGATCGCCCCCTCGACCCGAGGAGTACGCCGTGCCCGCCGCCACCGCCCCCGCCGAGCGCAAGGTGACCCGGCCGCGCGCCGACGCCCTGCGCAACCGGGAGCGGATCGTCGCCGCCGCCCGGGAGATGATCGTCGAGCACGGCCCGGACGTGCCGATCGACGAGATCGCCCGCCGGGCCGGCGTCGGCAACGCCACGGTGTACCGCAACTTCCCCGACCGCGACGCCCTCGTCCGCGAGGTCGTCTGCTCCGTCATGGACCGTACGGCCCGCGCGGCCGAGCTGGCCCTCGCGGAGACCGGGGACGCCTTCACCGCCCTGGAGCACTTCGTGCACGCCGCCGCCGACGAGCGGATCGGTGCGCTGTGCCCCATGGTGTCCAGCACGTTCGACCAGCACCACCCCGACCTGGAGGCCTCCCGTGAGCGCGTCGAGCGGCTCATCGAGGAGGTCATGGGCCGGGCCAAGGCGGCCGGGCAGCTCCGGCCGGACGTCGGCGTGGGTGATCTGACCGTCGCCATGGGCCAGTTGAGCCGGCCCCCGGCCGGTACGGACTGCCCGAGCGGCGACCGCTTCGTCCACCGCCTGCTGCAGTTGTTCCTCGACGGCCTGCGGGCGCCCGCCCGCTCCGCCCTGCCGGGTGAGGCCATCAGCATCAGGGAGCTGCGCGCCTCCTGACCGATCAGTCCAGCTCCCGCGCCCAGTCCACCGACAGTACGGCGGTTCGTACGGCCGTTCCCTTCCTGTTCACCGTTCCGCCTTACTCCGTTTTCTCGTCATTTTTCACCACGCAGTCCGTCACCGAGCCCTGAGTTCCCAAGCTCCGAAGTCCTGAAGTGGGTATCCCCATGTCCGAAACAGCCCGCAAGGCTGCCGGCGTCGCCGTCCCGAACGGTGACGCCAACCGCTGGAAGGCGCTCGTCTTCATCGCGCTCGCCCAGCTGATGGTCGTTCTCGACGCCACCATCGTGAACATCGCCCTGCCCGCCGCCCAGGAGGACCTGGGCATATCCGACGGCAACAAGCAGTGGGTGATCACGGCCTACGCGCTCGCCTTCGGCGGTCTGCTGCTGTTCGGCGGCCGGGTCGCCGACCTGTGGGGCCGCAAGCGCACCTTCGTGCTCGGCCTGGCCGGTTTCGCCGCCGCTTCCGCGCTCGGCGGTGCCGCCACCACCGGCACCCTGATGTTCGGCGCCCGCGCCCTCCAGGGTGTCTTCGGCGCGCTGCTCGCCCCGGCCGCGCTGTCCCTGCTCGCCGTCATGTTCACGGACGCCAGGGAGCGCGCCAAGGCGTTCGGCATCTACGGCGCCATCGCGGGCGGCGGCGGCGCCGTCGGCCTGATCCTCGGCGGCTTCCTCACCGAGTACCTGAACTGGCGCTGGACCTTCTTCGTGAACGTCCCGTTCGCCGTGGTCGCCGCGGCCGGCGCCTACTTCGTCATCCGTGAGCCGGAGGGCAGCCGCAACCGCAACCCGCTCGACATCCCGGGCGTCCTGCTCTCCACCCTCGGCCTGGTCGCGCTGGTCTACGGCTTCACGCGCGCCGAGTCCGACGGCTGGAGCGACACCGTGACCGTGTCGATGTTCGTCGCGTCCGTCGTGCTGCTGCTCGCGTTCGTGGTGGTCGAGGCCAAGGTCAAGGCCCCGCTGCTGCCGCTGCGCGTGGTGACCGACCGCAACCGCGGCGGTATCTACCTCTCGCTGGGCCTCGCGATCATCGGCATGTTCGGCCTGTTCCTCTTCCTGACCTACTACCTGCAGATCGTGAAGGGCTACTCGCCGGTCAAGACCGGTTTCGCCTTCCTGCCGATGGTGGTCGGCATGATCACCGGCTCCACCCAGATCGGCACCCGGCTGATGACCCGGCTGCCGGCCCGGCTGCTGATGGGGCCCGGCTTCCTGGTCGCGGGCGTCGGCATGCTGCTGCTGACCCAGCTGGAGATCGACTCCTCGTACCCGGCGCTGCTGCTGCCCGCCATGCTGCTGCTCGGCCTCGGCATGGGTACGGCGTTCATGCCGGCGATGTCGCTGGCCACCCAGGGCGTCGAGCCCCGGGACGCCGGTGTCGCCTCCGCGATGGTCAACACCTCGCAGCAGGTGGGCGGCGCGATCGGCACCGCCCTGCTGAACACCATCGCCTCCTCGGCGACCACCTCGTACGTCAAGGACCACATCGCCGGTGCCACCGGCAAGCCCCAGCAGCAGCTGGTCGGCCTCCAGGGCATGGTGCACGGCTACAGCGCCGCGATCTGGGTCGCCGTCGGCATCCTGGCGCTCGCCTCGCTGATCGCCTTCACCTTCGTCAACGCCGGCCGTCCGAGCACCGCCACCGTGACGACCGGTGACGGCGTCGAGGACGAGGTGCCGGTGCCGGTGGTGGCCCACTGACGGTCCGGACGGTGAGCCACCGCGTGGGCTAGGGGACCAGCGGAGTCCTAGCGGAGCCAGGGCAGGTCCGCACCCGCTTCCTTGGGCTGGAGGCCCTCGGCGACGATCTCCATGATCTCGCCGAGGGCCTTCTGCTGTTCCGGGTTCAGCCGGTCGAACAGGGCCTGCCGTACGGCGTCCACATGGCCGGGCGCGGTGCGCCGCAGCACCTCGAAGCCCGCGTCGGTGAGCACGGCGAACTGGCCGCGCTTGTCGGCGGGGCAGTCCTCCCGGCGGACCCAGCCGTTCTTCTCCAGCCGGGTGACGGCGTGCGAGAGCCGGGAACGGGTGATCTTCGCCTGCATCGCCAGCTGGGTCATCCGCAGCCGGCGGCGCGGGGCCTCGGCGAGGCCGACGAGCAGGCCGTAGTAGACGTGCGGCATACCCGCGTCGCGCTGGAGCTGCCGGTCGAGGTGGTCCTCCAGCAGGGTGGTGGCGTGCAGATAGGCGCGCCAGACGTGCTGTTCCTCGTCGGTCAGCCAGCGGGGCCGTACGGCGGGGTCCGGTGCCTTGTTCATATGTCCAGTCTACGAGGCGACTTCTTGAAACTTGAATCACTCTTGGTAGAGTTCCACTGGAAACTTGAGAATTAAAGCGCCTGTCAGAGCCCCGGGAGCCGCCGCGATGTCCGCCACCACCCAGGAGCGCATGCCCGCCCTGTACCTCAGCCACGGCGCCCCGCCGCTCGCCGACGACCCGGTCTGGCCCGGCCAGCTCGCCGCCTGGTCCGCCGCCCTGCCCCGCCCCCGGGCGATCCTCATGGTCTCCGCGCACTGGGAGGAGGCCCCGCTCGCCCTCGGCGCGGTCGACACCGTCCCGCTCGTCCATGACTTCTGGGGCTTTCCCGAGCACTACTACCGGGTCCGCTACGCCGCCCCCGGCGCCCCCGCGCTCGCCGACTCCGTCCGCAAGCTGCTGCGCGCCCCCGGGTTCCCCGTACAGGACATCCCCGACCGGGGTCTCGACCACGGCGCCTACGTCCCGCTCGTCGAGATGTACCCGGACGCCGACATCCCCGTCCTGCAGATCTCCCTGCCCACCCTCGACCCGGTGCGCCTGATGGACCTCGGCCGCAGGCTCGCCCCGCTGCGCGACGAGGGCGTGCTGATCGTCGGCTCCGGCTTCTTCACCCACAACCTGGCCGCCCTGCGGCACACCGGGCCGGGCGTGCCGAGCTGGTCGGCCGAGTTCGACGACTGGGGGCGGCGCGCCCTGGAGGCCCGCGACTGGGACGCCCTGCTCGACTTCGCCGACAAGGCCCCGGCCGGCCGCTACGCCCACCCGCGCACCGAGCACTTCGCGCCGCTCTTCGTCACCATGGGCGCGGCGGAGGCCGGCGGCGGGATGGACGCGCAGAGGTCGGTGATCGACGGGTTCTGGATGGGAATGGCGAAGCGGTCCGTGCAGTTCGGATAGGAGGCGCCGCTAGAGCGCCCTCTCGTACCAGGCCACGTCCCAGTAGCGGCCGAACTTGCGGCCGACCTCGTGGAACGTGCCGATGTGCCGGAAGCCGAAGCGGGCGTGCAGCCGCTCGGAGGCCTCGTTCGGGCGGGCGATCCCGGCGTAGGCGCGGTGGACGTCCTCCTCGGCCAGGGCCGTGAACAGGGCGTCGTAGAGCAGCGTGCCGATGCCGCGCCGGCCGGCGTCCGGGGCCACGTACACCGAGGTCTCCACGGACGTCCCGTACGCGGGCTTCGGCCGGTGCGGGCCGGAGGTGGCGTATCCCAGCACGCGCCGCGTGTCCGCCTCCGTGGCAACCATCAGCCGGTGCGGGCCGTCTTCCGGGTGGGAGAGCAGCCACGGGCGGCGCTCCTCGGGAGTGAAGACCGCGGTGTCGAAGGTGATGGCCGTCTCACGGACGTAGTGGTTGTAGATCGCCGTGAGGGCGTCGAGGTCTGTCTCGATCCCCGCTCTGACCTGCACCTCGGCCCGCTCCGACGGCATCTCGCCTCCTCGTGTGGCGGACAGGGTACTGCATGATCAGAAAAATCGCGGGGCGGGTTGGGAATTCTGTCCGGATTCCAGTCGTTGTTTCCCTCGGATGCAGGGCACTCGGAGAGAGTCCGGAGACAGTCCCCTTCGGTGCCCGCGCGTTCACCAGGACCACCCGCCAGCCCACCATCGCAAGGGAGCACGCATGGCAACCCGTGCCGTCGCCCGTCGTCAGTCCGCCACCGGCGAGACGGCCGACTCGGCAAGCAGTGTTCGCGCTCATGGCGGCGAGATCGCAGACCGCGACCTGGTCGGCATGTACCTCGACGAGATCGCGCGCACGCCGCTTCTGGACGCCGCAAAGGAAGTCGAGCTGTCCCAGACCATCGAGGCGGGTGTGTTCGCGCAGCAGGTACTCGACGGCGAGGAGGAGACCCGGTCGGACGCCAGCCGCGAGGAGCTCCAGGCGCTGGTCGACGCCGGTGAGCGCGCCAAGGACGTCTTCATCCGCTCCAACCTCCGCCTGGTCGTCGCGGTGGCCCGGCGCTACCCGCGCAGCGGCCTGCCCCTGCTGGACCTGATCCAGGAGGGCAACGCCGGCCTGGTGCGCGCCGTCGAGAAGTTCGACTACCGCAAGGGCTTCAAGTTCTCGACGTACGCCACCTGGTGGATCCGGCAGGCCATCACCCGCTCCATCGCCGACCAGTCCCGCACGATCCGGCTCCCCGTCCACCTGGTGGAGGAGCTGGGCCGCATCCGCCGCGTCCAGCGCGAGTTCAACCGCGAGCACGGCCGCGACCCGGAGCCCGCGGAGGTCGCCGCGGAGCTGGGTTCGACGCCGGAGCGCGTCATCGACGTCCTGGACTGGGCCCGTGACCCGGTCTCGCTGAACATGTCGGTGGACGACCAGGGCGAGACCCAGTTCGGCGACCTGCTGGAGGACACCTCGGCGGTCTCCCCGGAGCAGTCGGTCCTCACCCTGCTGCGCAGCGAGGAGCTGGACGACCTGATCGGCCGCCTGGACCAGCGCACGGCCTCCATCATCAAGATGCGCTACGGCATCGAGGACGGCCGCGAGCGCACCCTGACCGAGGTCGGCAAGGAGCACGGCCTCACCCGGGAGCGGATCCGGCAGATCGAGAAGCACGCCCTGCTGGAGCTGAAGAAGCTGGCCCGCGACACCGGCTTCGACGCGGCGGCGTGACATACGGCGCACCGCGCGGCGCGGTGCGCACGCCGGGCGGCGCGGGTGGCGAAAGACGGCGCAAACATGGCGCGGTCCCATCGCTTCAACCGTCGCGCCCCAGGGAACAACCCTTCCGGGCCCGTAAGGGCCCGGGGCCGGCACTCCCCACCACCCGCACCCCCACACCGCACCACCCGGCAGGCCACCGAGCCGGCCGACCCGCGCGAGCCACGTCCCGACGCGATCCCCCCCCGGCGCCGGGACCTTCCGAGCCGGGCTCCGGCGCCTATCCCCCCCCAGGCGCCGGAGCCCGGCCTCTTCATGTGCGGGGGAGCCTTGCGGGGCGGGAGAGGGCGGACAGGTGCAGGAGGAGGCGGACACGCCGCGGAAGCTGGAACGGCGGCCCACCCCGTACCTGAACCCCGGGGTGGACCGCCGGATGGCAGATTCTGCCACACGGGCATAGCCTGCCGGGCATGAGCACCACCCCCAGCGCCGCCCACCAGCCGTTTTCCGCCTCCGCGCCGGTGTCCCTCACCGAACGCCGGAAGGCCGAGACACGGATGGAGATCGCCCGGGCGGCGGCGGCCCTCTTCGTCCGGCAGGGCCTGCGGGCGACCCGCGCCGAGGACATCGCCCAGGCCGCGGGCATCGCCCCGCGCACGTTCTACCGCTACTTCGCCACCAAGGAAGAGGCGGTCGCCCCCCTCTATGCCGCCGGCGCCCAGCGCTGGATCGAGGCGGTCCGCACGGCCCCGGCCGACCTGCCCGTCCCGCAGGCACTGGAACACGCCGTCCGCCACACCCTCACCCCCGGCCTCGGCGTGTCGGCCGCGTCCTGGGAGTGGCTGCGCACCCTGGTCCGCCTGGCCGACACCAGTCCCGCCCTGCGCAAGGTCTGGGCGGAGGTGTGCCAGGCGTCGGAGGGCGCGCTGGCGGAGATCCTCGCGGCGCGGGAGGGCGGCGGCCGGCCCGCACCGGAGCCCCGCGAGACCCCGGGTCCGGCGCGGCCCGGCCCGCACCTGCGGTTCGCGGCGGCCGTGGCGGGGGCCGCCGTACGCGTCGCCGTGGAGTCCTGGGCCGCCACGACCGCCCGCTCCACCGGCCCCGAGGGCCCCGCGTCCCTGGCCGTACGCAATCTGCGCGCCCTACGGGACTTCGCGTGGGGCGACGCCGTAGGGGCCTGAGGCCCCGGACGGGTCTGCCGTCCCTACAGGCCCGAGGCCGCCTACGGGGCCGGGGTCCCCCGGGGATGCCCAGCGTCCCCCGGGGCCCCGATCACCCTTAGGGGCCTGAAGTCCCGTAGGTCCCTGGAAGTCCCGTAGGTCTCTGAAGTCCCCTAAGGCCCTGGAGTCCCCTAAGGCCCTGAAGTCCCCTAGGGCCCTGAAGCCTTCTACGGCCCTGAAGTCCCCTACGGGCCTCAGGGCCCATGGCCCTGTGACACCCCGTACGACCCTGGGGAGCCCTTACTGCCCCTCCACCCCCGAAACCCCCGAAACCCCCACACCCCCCGCACCCTCCTCCGTTCCGGGGCCCGCGGCTCGGCTCAGGCGGTCTCCCAGGCGCCGTGCGCACTCCACCAGTTCCGCGGGTCCGCGGACCGTGAAGTCCGTCCCCGCCATCGCCAGCCGTACCGCCAGCCACTCCACGGGGTCGCCCGTGGTGCCCCGCAGGACGCAGCCGCCCGCGCCGTCGTCCTCGGGTTCGCCGAGCCAGCCCGGGATCCGCGGGGCGAGGCGGTCCGCCGGCGCGGCGAAGCGGACCTCGAAGGCGTACGTCTCCTGCCGCCGGTGGATGGACTGCCGCAGGTACTCGGCGGCGCTCCCCGTCGGCAGCTCGCGCGGCGCGAACCGGACGCCGGTTGCGAACGGCTCGCTGACCCGGTCGACCCGGAAGGTCCGCCAGTCCGCCCGGTCGACGTCGTAGGCGACGAGGTACCAGCGCCGCCCCGTCGACACCAGCCGGTGCGGCTCGGTCAGCCGGCGCGAAGCGCTGCCGTCCTTGTCGCGATAGGCGAACCGCAGCCGTTCGTGCCCCGCCACCGTGGACGCCATCACGGTCAGCGTCTCCGGCGCGATGCTCGGCCCGTCGCCGTGGGTCAGCGGGGTCGTCGCGGCCTGAAGGGTGGAGACCCGGTGCCGCAGCCGGGACGGCAGCACCTGCTCCAGCTTGGCCAGGGCCCGCACGGACGCCTCGTCCACCCCCTCGACGGCGTGCCCGGCGCCGGCCCGCAGCCCCACCGCGATGGCCACGGCCTCCTCGTCGTCCAGTACCAGCGGCGGCATCGCCTTGCCCGCGACCAGCCGGTACCCGCCGTCCGCGCCCCGCGTGGCCTGCACCGGATACCCCAGCTCGCGCAGCCGGTCGACATCCCGCCGCACGGTCCGCCGGGACACCCGCAGCCGGTCGGCCAGCTCGCCCCCGGGCCACTCGCGGGGCGTCTGGAGCAGGGACAGCAACTGAAGCAGCCGGGCCGGCGTGTCGGTCGTCATAGGGACGAGCATGCCGCGGATATAGGCCGCGATCTGACCTATCGCCGACCTAGGTTCTCCTCATGACCTCGACTCCGACGGCGCTTCCCGCTCCTCCCGACCGATCCCGCTGGCTGGCCCTGGCCATCGTCATGACCGCGGCCTTCATGGACCTCGTGGACGTGACGATCGTCAACATCGCCATCCCGTCCATCCAGCGCAGCGAACACGCCTCGGTCGGCCAGATCCAGTGGATAACCGCCGGCTACGCCCTCGCCTTCGCCGCCGGCCTGATCACCGGCGGCCGGCTCGGCGACATCCACGGCCGCAAGCGGCTGTTCCTCCTCGGCATCGGCGGCTTCACCGTCGCCTCCGCCCTGTGCGGCTTCGCGGTCAACCCGGAGATGCTCGTCGCCTCCCGCTTCCTCCAGGGCGGCATGGCCGCGCTGATGGTGCCGCAGGTGCTGTCGATCGTGCACGCCACCTTCCCCGCCCACGAACGCGGCAAGGTCTTCGGTCTGTTCGGCGCGATCGTCGGCCTCGGCGCGGTCTCCGGCCCGCTGCTCGGCGCGCTGCTGACGGAGGGGAACCTGTTCGGCCTCGAATGGCGGCCCATCTTCCTCATCAACCTGCCCGTCGGCGTCCTCGCCTGGCTGCTGGGCCGCCGGTTCATCACCGAGTCCCGCGCCCCGAAGGCGCTGAAGCTGGACCTCGTCGGGGTCGCCCTGGTCACGCTGGGCCTGCTGATGCTGCTGTATCCGCTGATCCGCGGGCGCGAGCTGGGCTGGCCGCTGTGGGGGTACGGCTCGATGGCCGGCGCCCTCGTCGTCTTCGCGGGGCTGGTGGCGTACGAGCGGCGCAAGGCGGCGCGGGACGGCTCCCCGCTGGTCGAGCTGTCGCTGTTCCGGGTGAAGAGCTTCGCCGCCGGTATCGCCGTACAGACCGTGTTCGGGATCGCGCTCGGCATCTTCTTCCTGGTCTGGACGCTGTACATGCAGCTGGGCCTGGGCTGGAGCCCGCTGCGGGCCGGACTGACCGGCGTGCCGTTCTCGCTCGCGGTGTCCACGGCGGCCGGGCTGTCGGTGCAGCAGCTGGTCCCGCGGTTCGGCCGGAAGGTGCTCCAGGCCGGCGCGCTGGTGATGGGCGCGGGCGTACTGCTCTACCTGTGGGAGGCGGGCCACTACGGACTCGCCATCGCCTCCTGGCAGATGGCCCTGCCGCTGGTCGTGATGGGTCTCGGCATGGGGCTGATCGTGGCCCCGCTGACCGACGCGGTGCTCTCCGAGGTGCCGCGCGAGCACGCCGGTTCCGCGTCCGGGCTGATCAACACCGTGCAGCAGATGGGCAACGCGCTGGGGCTGGGGCTGGTGTCGGTCGTCTTCTTCGGGCGGATCGGCGACCGGCTGGCCGCGGACCGGGTCGGCCCGGCCTTCGTGGACGCCTTCCAGCACGCGCTGTGGTACGTCGCCGGGATCATGGGCGCGATCTTCCTGCTGATGTCCGCCCTGCCGAAGCGCCCGGCCCAGCACGTGGAGGGCGCGGCGGAGGAGACGCCGGCGGGCGAACCGGAGCCCGAGCCGCAGCTCGTGCACTGACCCGGTACGACGACGCGGGGCCCGGCACCGTCCAGGTGCCGGGCCCCGCCGCTGTCCGGGCTCCGGACCGAGCCGGGGAGCCCGGCCGGAAGTCCGTTCATGCCCGAGTGGGATCTGAATCTGTTTACTTTCCGGGAATCCGGACGTAGCCTCCCTGTGAAACCACACGTTCGGGCACAAGGCGGAGGCGAACGGACATGTACGCACCGGAGCGGCAGCAGGAGATCCTCCGGCTCGCCCGGGACGGCGGCCGGGTCGACGTGCTGTCGCTGGCCGAGGAGTTCCAGGTCACCGCGGAGACGATCCGCCGCGACCTGAAGGCCCTCGACCGCGCCGGGCTCGTCCGCCGGGTGCACGGCGGTGCCATCCCGGTCGGCCGCCTCGACTTCGAGCCGGACCTCGCCGAGCGCGAGTCCACCGCCGCCGGCCAGAAGGACCGCATCGCCAAGGCGGCCCTCGCCGAGCTCCCGGCCGAGGGCACGGTGATCCTCGACGCCGGCACGACGGTGGCCCGCCTCGCCGCGGCGGTCCCGCTGGAGGCGTCCCTCACCGTCGTCACGCACAGCCTGCCCATCGCCGCCCGGCTGGCCGACCACCCGGGCATCCAGCTCCACCTGGTCGGGGGCCGGGTACGGCACCGTACGCGCGCCGCCGTGGACGCCTGGGCGCTGCGCGCGTACGGCGAGATCCGCGCCGACGTGGTGTTCGTCGCCGCCAACGGCTTCTCCGCCGAGCACGGCCTGACCACCCCGGACCTCGCCGAGGCCGCGGTCAAGCGGGCCGCGGTCGGCGCCGCCCGGCGGGTGGTGCTGCTGGCCGACTCGGGCAAGCACGGCCAGGAGCACTTCGCCCGCTTCGGCGGCCTGGGCGATGTGGACCTGCTGATCACCGACAGCGGGCTGAGCCCGGACGACGCCGCCGCCCTCGAGCGCGGCGGCACGGAAGTGGTGCGCGCATGATCCTCACCGTCACCCCCAACCCGTCCCTGGACCGCACCTACGAGGTCCCCGCCCTGGAGCGCGGCGAGGTCATCCGTGCCGACGGCGAGCGCGTGGACCCCGGCGGCAAGGGCGTGAACGTCTCCCGGGCGGTCGCCGCCGCCGGCCGGCGCACGGTCGCCGTCCTGCCCCTGGGCGGTGCGCCGGGCGCGCTCGTCGCCGAGCTGCTGGACGCGCAGGGCATCGAGGTCGCGCCGGTCCCGGTCGCCGGCGCCACCCGCTCCAACATCGCGCTCGCCGAAGCCGACGGCGTGCTCACGAAGATCAACGCCCCGGGCCCGGAACTGTCGGCGGCCGAACAGGAACTCCTCCTGGACACCGTACGGTCGCACTCCCGCGCCGCCGACTGGATCGCGTGCTGCGGCAGCCTGCCCCGGGGGCTCGCGCCCTCCTGGTACGCCGACCTCGTCACGCGGGCGCACGCCGCCGGTGCGCGGATCGCGCTGGACGCCTCCGGGCGCGCCCTGCTGGAGGCGCTGCGTGCGCGGCCCGACGTGGTGAAGCCCAACGCCGAGGAACTGGCGGAGGCCGTCGGCCGGCCCCTGGCGACCGTGGGCGACGCGTTCAAGGCGGCCGAGGAGGTGCGCGCGATGGGCGCGCACGCCGTCCTGGCGAGCCTGGGCGCCGACGGACAGCTCCTGGTGGCGGACGGCGGTGCCTGGTTCGGCGGCGCGCGGGTGTCCGCCGTCCGCAGCAACGTCGGCGCCGGGGACGCCTCCCTGGCCGGCTTCCTCATCGCCGGCGGCACCGGCCCCGAGGCGCTCGCCTCCGCCGTCGCCCACGGCGCCGCCGCCGTCCGGCTCCCCGGCAGCGTGATGCCGACGCCCGCCGACCTGGAACCGGCGGCGGTGACCGTCACGGCGGACATCCCGCACGACCGCGCACTGACGGAGCCGGTCTCATGACCCCGCTCGTCCGCGCACTGACGGAGCCGGTCTCATGACCCCGTACGTCCGCGCACTGACGGAGCCGGTTTCATGACCCTGTACGTCCGCGCACTGACGGAGCCGGTTTCATGACCCCGTACGTCCGCGCACTGACGGAGCCCGTCTCATGACCCCGCTCGTCCGGCACGGCATCCGCCCGGGCTTTCGCCGGCTGGGCGGCCGGGCCGGCCCCGGCCCCCGTACCACCCCGCCCCCTCACCGCACCCCCGTCCCCACTCCCGCCGACCCCAGCCCCCGGGCGGCCCGCGCGCGAAGGAGCCCGCGATGAGCGACATGATCAGCGCGGATCTGGTCGACCTCGACCTGTCCGCCGACACCAAGGAGGCGGCGGCCCGCGCCCTCGCCGAGCGCATGGCGGCCCGGGGCCGGGTGACCGACCTGGAGGGCTTCCTCGCCGACGTGGCCGCGCGCGAGGCCCAGATGCCGACCGGGCTCGACGGCGGCATCGGCATCCCGCACTGCCGCAGCGCCCATGTCACCGAGCCGACCCTCGCGTTCGGCCGCAGCGCCGCCGGCATCGACTTCGGCGCCCCGGACGGCCCGGCCGACCTGGTCTTCCTGATCGCCGCACCGGCCGGCGCCGACGACGCCCACCTCACGATCCTCTCCTCCCTCGCCCGGCGCCTGATGGACCCCGGCTTCACGTCCGCGCTGCGGGCCCTGGGCGACGTGGAGACGGCGGCGGCCCTGATCCGCGGCGACGCGCCGCCGACGGAGGCGGGGGAGCGGAACGCCGTCGCGGGCGCCGCCGAGGCCACCGCCGGCGTCCCCGGGACCACCGCGGGTGCCTCCGAAGAAACCCGGGGTGGTCCCGGGAGCGCCTCCGGCGTGCCCGAGAAGAGCCCGAGCGCCCCCGGAGGGGCCCCGGGCGGCTCCGCAGGCGGCCGGAGCCTGCCCGGAGCGGCCTCGCGCGGTCCCGAGGGCGGCGCACGCGTCCCCGAAGGCCCTGCGGGCGCCCCCGAGGAAGTTCCGGGCATCGCCGCAGGCGGCCGGAACCGCCCCGACGGCCCCCCGGGCCCCCTCGGAAGCGCCCCGGGCGCCCCCGAAGACACCGCTGCGGTTCCGGCGGCGGCCTCCGCCGGAGCCGCAGCGGGCAGCGCGGCCCGTACGGGCGAGGCCGGCGGCGACGCGCCCGCCTCCGCCGGTACCGCCTCCGCCCCCGGTGAACGGCCCTTCCGGGTCGTCGCCGTCACCTCCTGTCCCACCGGGATCGCCCACACCTACATGGCGGCCGAGTCCCTGGAGAACGCGGGCCGCGAGGCGGGCATCGAGGTGGTCGTCGAGACGCAGGGGTCGGCCGGTTTCGCCCGGCTGGACCCGGCGGTGATCGCGGCGGCCGACGGCGTGATCCTCGCGCACGACGTCCCCGTACGCGAAAAGGACCGTTTCGCGGGCAAACCGACCGTCGACGTGGGCGTGAAGGCGGGCATCAACCGGCCCGCCGAACTCCTCGCCGAGGTCCGCGAGAAGGCGGCGCGTGGCGAGGTGAACACCCCGGCGCACGCTCCGGCGGGCACGCCGGTCGAGCGGGCGGGCGACGCCACCGAGGGCTACGGCACCAGGCTCCGCACGTGGCTGATGACCGGCATCAGCTACATGGTCCCGTTCGTCGCCGCGGGCGGTCTGCTCCTCGCCCTGGGCTTCGCGATCGGCGGCTGGCGGATCGACAAGGCGCCCTCGGTCACGGACCACTTCGCCTGGACGCAGGCCGACAGCTGGGGCGCGCTGCTCTTCCAGATCGGCGGCGTCGCCTTCAAGTTCCTCATCCCGGTCCTGGCCGGCTACATCGCCTACGGCATGGCCGACCGGCCCGGCCTCGTCCCCGGCTTCGTGGGCGGCGCGATAGCCCTGGACATCGACGCGGGCTTCCTCGGCGGCCTGGCGGCCGGCCTGATCGCCGGTGGCGTGGTGATGGCGATCCAGCGGGTGCGGATCCCGCCGGTGCTGCGCGGCATCATGCCCGTGGTGGTGATCCCGCTGCTCTCCTCCGCGCTCACCGGCTTCCTGATGCTCGTCGTGATCGGCAAACCGATCGCCTCGGCGCAGAAGGCCCTCACCGACTGGCTGGGCGGGCTCACCGGCACCAACGCCGTCCTGCTGGGCGCCCTGCTCGGCCTGATGATGTGCTTCGACCTGGGCGGCCCGGTCAACAAGGTCGCCTACGCCTTCGCCACCGCCGGCATCGCCGTCCCCGATCCCGGCGACTCGGCCATGGAGATCATGGCGGCGGTGATGGCGGCCGGCATGGTCCCGCCGCTGGCGATGGCCCTGGCCACCACCGTGCGCGGCGGGCTGTTCACCGCGGCCGAACGCGAGAACGGCAAGGCCGCCTGGGTGCTCGGCGCCTCCTTCATCTCCGAGGGCGCGATCCCCTTCGCGGCGGCCGACCCGCTGCGGGTCATCCCGTCCGCCATGGCGGGCGGCGCGCTCACCGGCGCCCTGTCGATGGCCTTCGGCGCCACCCTGCGCGCCCCGCACGGCGGCGTCTTCGTGGTCCCGCTGATCGGCAGCCCGCTGCTGTACCTGGTGGCGGTCGCGGCCGGGGTGTGCGTCACCACGGCCCTGGTGATCCTCCTCAAGGGGACGCGCAGGCAGGCCCCCGGGTCAGGACCCACCGGCCCGGCCGCGCACCCGGCCGGGACGCCGGAGGGGACCGAGCAGCCCGTGGCGGCCTGACCGCCCCGCCCCCCGCGCCGCCCTTCAGGGCGTCTTGTCCCTTTGGGCCGCTGTGAGTTGTTCACGGCACCTGCGAGATACATCACGGTCCGGGGCCGAAGTCCCGGACCGTGGTGTGTACTGGGACGCATGCCTGAGCACGCCCCGACTCTCCAGCTGATCGGCGTGACCGTCCTCGCGCTGGCGGCCGTCGTGTGGGCCTGCGTCCTGCTGCGCCTGCTGCGCCGCGCGGGCCTGCGGGCCGGCACGGCGGGAGCCCGGCGCCGCACCGTGCCGCTCCCGGCCCTGCCGCGCCAGAGCCGGGTCGGGCCGCCGCGGGAGTCCGTGGAGCTGACCCCCGCCGAGCAGGACGCGTTCGCGGGCCTGGTGCGGCACCTCGCCAACGGCTGACCCCGGCACAGCCGGCCGGCCCCGCCACCGGCGGAACGCGGCCGCCCGCGTCATCCCCGACGGGCCGCGCGCCGCTCCATCGCCTCCCGGGCCGCCTCCTCCGACATGTACACCTCGCACATGTGCCGCCCGTCGGGCGTCGCCGTGTGCTCCACCTCCCACAGGGAGGTCTCGGTGCCGTCCGGCAGCAGGAAGGCGTGTTCGTACAGCGCGTAGCTCAGGCCCGTGCGTCCGGCGCGGCCCGGCCGGCCGAACGCCTGGGTGATCTCGTGCGCGGTCGCCGTCGCCAGCAGCGCCGCCGTCTCGGGACCGGGACGGTCGGGGTTCTCCGCGCGGCGCAGCAGCCGGCGCGCGTGGTCCGCCGAGCCGTCGGCGACGAACACGTGCCGGGGCTCGGGGACCGCCCACAGCCGCGACAGCGCGGGCAGCTCCGCCTCCCGCGTGTCCGGCGGCAGCCCGAGCCGGGCCGCCGCGGTCTGCAGTTCCTCCTCGTCCGGATACACCTCGTGCTCCGGCGCGCCGCCCGGCGTGGAGTTGTGCACCAGTTCCCACAGCGTGACCGCCGAGCCGTCCGTGAGCAGCCAGGTGTGCCGGTACGTCTCCCGGCGCAGTCCCGAGCTGTGGTAGGCGGAGTGCAGCGAACTGTCGTGCGCCAGCGCGCAGTCCAGACGCCGTATCACCTCGTCCGGCAGCTCGAAGGAGTTCAGGGCACGGCCGAGGAGTCGCGCGAGATGCTCCTCCGGAGACTCGGGCGACTCGGCTGGTTCGTACGCTGCGGTCTCGTACGGAACGCTCAAGGCTTCTCCCGGCGTTGCTGCATGTCACCTTGTGGGTGCATACCGTAGCCCCTCGGCCGGACATCATGTCCGGGAACCGAGAAAACGTGCGCCGGGAAAACGCGCGGGCCGCGCGGAGAGTTCCCGCGCGGCCCGCCCCCGAGTCAAAAACCGCCGGTCAGACGGCACTTCCCGCGGTCCAGGCGCTCCACGGCATGTTCCAGCCGTTGAGGCCGTTGTCGGGCGAGACCGTGGTGTCGGGGGAGTTCTTCACGATCACGACGTCCCCGATGAGCGAGTTGTCGTAGAACCACTTGGCCGACGTGTCGCCCTGCGCCCCCTGCACGTCCGCGAGTCCGACGCAGCCGTGGCTGGTGCCCTCCCGGCCGAACGGCGGGTTGCCCTTGTTGTACCAGTAGTTGCCGTGGATGAACGTCCCCGACGTCGTCAGCCGCATCGCGTGCGGCACGTCCGGTATGTCGTACTCCCCGCCGAAGCCGACCGTCGAGCCGTTCATGCGGGTCTGCGTGAACTTCTCCGAGATCACCATCTGCCCGTTGTACGTCGTGTGCTGCGGGCTGCCCGCCGATATCGGCACCGACTTGAAGGTCTTCCCGTCCCGCACGACCGTCATCGTCTGCGTGTTGACGTCGACCGTGGAGACCTGCGACCGCCCGACGGTGAAGGAGACGGTCTTCTTCTGCACGCCGTAGACGCCCCGCGCGCCCTGGACGCCGTCCAGGTCGATGTTCATCGTGACCTTGGAGCCGGCCTTCCAGTACTCCTGCGGCCGGAAGTCCAGCCGCCGGTCCCCGAACCAGTGGCCGGCCACCTGCTGGCCGCTGCTCGTGTTGACCGTGATGTGCGACTGCACGGCCTTCTTGTCGGTGATCGACTTGTCGAAGGTGAACGACACCGGCATGCCCACCCCGACCGTCGCGCCGTTGTCCGGCGTGTAGGTGCCGATGAAGCTGTTCGACGAGGTGACGGTGGTGAAGATGGCGTTCGCCGCCGCCGTGCGGCCGTCGGTGTCCTTCGCGGTCGCGTTGATCTCGTACTTCGTCCCGCGCTCCAGCTGCTGCTTCGGCTTCCAGCTGTGGCCGTCCGCCGATATCGCCCCCGGCACGGCCTGCCCCGAGCCGGCCACGGTCATCTTCACCTCGGTCAGCCTGCCGTCGCTGACCTTCACGCCGGTGGCGTTGATGGACGCCCCGGTCGACCCGTCCTTGGCGGATATCGCGATCTTCGCCGTCGACGTCTTCGGGGAGTCGCCACCGCCCTTGGCGTCGCTCTTGGCGGTGGCGTCGCCGCCACAGGCGGTCAGGGTGAGGGCGCCGACCATCAGGGCGGCACAGGCCCCCAGTGCGCGCCGCGCTGCAATGTCCGGCGTTGTCACGGGCTGCTCCAGGTTCGTGTGAGGTGCGGGATCCGTTCCGGTCGTGAGGGAAGAGGGCGTGGGCGCCGGGGAAGGTTCCCTTCGGCACCCCGCCAACGCCATCACGTGACAGAACCGCGACAATCCGGCCCCGCGCGCTACCCCTCCCCGTACAACTCCGCGTACGACGGCCACACTCCGCCCGGCCCCTCGACCGACGCGGCGGCCCGCACCGCCCGTACGATCGCCCGCGTCACCAGGTCCGCGCCGGCCGCCAGGATGTCGTTCAGCGCCAGCGGATGCGCTTCCAGGGGCTGGGCGCCGGTCGCCAGCGCGAACACCGTGTCCCCGTCGTGCAGGAGGTGCACCGGCCGCACCGCCCGCGCGATCCCGTCGTGCGCCGTGCCCGCCAGCTTCTGCGCCTGCGCCTTGGTCAGCGCGGCGTCCGTCGCGACCACCGCCAGCGTCGTGTTGAGCGGCGGCGGCGCGTTGCCCGCGGCGGCCTCGGCCAGCCGGCGTGCCGCGGCCTCGTGCACCCGCGCCTCCGGATAGGCCACCCGCCCCTGGAACAGCTCCCCGTAGAGCACCCCCGTCTCCGGAGCCAGCACCGCCCCCGCCGCGTTGGCGACCACCAGCGCGGCCACCGTGACCCCCGAGCCGAGCACGGTGCTCGCGGTGCCCACCCCGCCCTTGAGCCGCCCCACGACGGCGCCCGTGCCGGCGCCCACACAGCCCTCGGGCACCCGCGCGCCCGGCGCGCTCGCCGCCGCGGCCTCCACCGCCGCCCGGCCCGTCGCCGCGTCCGGACGGGCCCGGAAGTCCCCGCCGCGCCCCAGGTCGAAGACGCACGCGGCGGGCACCACCGGCACGACCTGCGCCGGGTCCGGCCCCACCCGCACCCCGCGGCCCCGCTCCTCCAGCCAGGCCATCACCCCGGACGCCGCGTCGAGCCCGTACGCGCTGCCTCCGGTCAGCACCACGGCGTCGACCTTCTGGACCACGTTGCGCGGGTCGAGCGCGTCGGTCTCCTTGGTGCCGGGGCCGCCGCCGCGCACGTCCACGGCGGCGACGGCGCCGCCCTCGGGCGCGAGGACCACCGTGGTGCCGGTGAGCCAGCCGTCGCCGGCCCGGGTGGCGTGTCCCACCCGCAGCCCGGCGACATCCGTCACTGCGTCAGCTGTCATGGGGCCAGTCTGACCGAGCGCCCCCGCCACGGGGCTCAGCCGGCCGGGGAGGCGGCCCCCGCCCGGTGTGCCCGGGCTTCCCGGCGCGCCGTCAGCACCACCCCGGTCGCCACCGAGGCCGCGGACACCAGTCCCGCCGCGAGCACCGCCCAGTCGCCCAGGAACGCGCAGCAGATCACCAGCAGGGCCGTGACCGGCAGCACCAGTTGCTGGGCGAGGCCCACCTTGAAGTGGCGCGCGTGCAGCGCCCACACCGTCAGCAGATACAGCGCCGTCGGCAGGGTGACCGCGGCCGAGGCGGACAGGGCGGAGATGTGCGCGGTGCCGGCCGCCTGCTCCACGGCCACCTCCAGCCCCGCGCCGATGGCCGCCGCCGAGGCGAACACCGGATAGTGGCCGTAGCCCCAGACGAAGGCGCGCTTGCTGGAGCGCAGATGGGCGTGGATGGGGACCACGAAGTAGATCCACCACGCGGAGAAGACGATCAGCAGTCCGCCCGCCGCGATGGGCAGCAGCTCGGTCGGTGTGCTGTGCTCGGCGGCGGCCGACTTCACCGCGACCGTGGCCGCGGCGATCGTCTCGCCGAGCACGATGATCGTGAACAGGCCGTACCGTTCGGCGATGTGGTGCGGATGCCAGGAGGTCCGCCGCGTCCGCTCGGCGTACAGCGGCACGCACAGTTCCGCGACCGCCATCACCAGGAACACCCAGGGCCGCGCCGGTTCCGGCAGCAGCACCAGCCCGAGCCAGCCCACCTGGCACAGCAGCACTCCGCCCGCGTACCGCAGGGCCGTGGTCCGCTCCGCGCCGCCGGCCCAGCGCGCGGCTCTCAGCCACTGCCAGACCATCGCCAGCCGCATGATCACATAGCCGAGCCAGACCAGCAGGAAGTCGTGGTGCGCGAACGCCTGCGAGATCCCCGCCGCCAGGACCAGCACACCCGCGATCTGGACCAGGGTGACGATCCGGTAGAGCACGTCGTCGTTGTCGTAGGCCGAGGCGAACCAGGTGAAGTTCATCCAGGCCCACCAGATCGCGTAGAACGCCATCGCGTAATCCAGGATCCCGGTGCCCGGATGTCCCTCCGCGACGGCGTGCACCAGCTGCCCGCCCGCCTGCGCGACCGCCACGACGAAGCACAGGTCGAAGAACAGCTCCAGCGGGGAGGCGACGCGGTGCGCCTCGTGGGGCCCGCGCGCCGTGAGCCGGCGCAGGGGACCCGGGGGCCGGGGCGCGCCCGAGGAAGCGGATGCGGAAGCGGAACCGGGCGTCATGATTCCCAGCACAGCACCCCGCGGGGCCGCCCGCACGGGATGCGTACCCTGGAGGCATGAGCACCGCCCCCGAACCCGAGCCGCGCGCCCCGAAGCCCGCGCTGGTCTTCGACGACCCGCTGGACCAGCAGTCCTCGGACGACACCGACCGGGGGTGGGGCGAGCGCGCCGACGGCGACGGCGCCGCCGACCTCAAGCGCTTCCTCGACGAGAAGCCGCCCCACCACCTCTGAGCGCCGCACCACCGCCGAGCGGGTCGCGGGGGTGCCGTCAGCGCTCGTCCTGGCCCGCGCCGCGCTGGGCGACCAGGGCGTCGCGGATCTCCTTGAGCACCTCCAGCTCGCTCACCTCCACGACCTCCTTGGTGCCCTCGCGCGCCGCCTTCCGGTGCGCCTGCCGGGCCAGGTACTTCGACATGGGCAGGACCATCAGGAAGTACACCACCGCCGCGGTGATCACGAAGGTGAGCGTGGCACCCAGCACCGAGCCCCACATGATCGGCACGCCGCTTTGGACCGTGCCGTCGGCGCCCACCTTGCACGGGGCCTTCAGGCACGAGCTGTAGTGGTCGAGGTTCTGCGTGCCGATGGCTCCGACCAGCGGGTTGATCACTCCCTTCACCACCGAGTTGACGATGTTGGTGAAGGCCGCGCCGATGACCACCGCGACTGCCAGATCGACGACGTTGCCGCGCATCAGGAAGGCCTTGAAGCCCTGCCAGACGCTCGGTTCCTTCTTCGCGCTCACCTCGGGGACTCTCCTCATGTGCACAGGGTGTGGAACAAAACGCTCCGCAACCTACGGCAGGGGACGGCCCCGGTGTCCACCTCGGTAACTCGAACGAGCTGCTTGACAGCAAGCCGGCGGCCGGTCGTACGCCGTGGTTCAGCACAGCGTCACCGCCAGGCGCGCGGTGGCGCTCGCGCCGACCAGCCGGGCGGCCGCGGCCCGGGGCACCGACAGCACGACCAGCGCCCCGCTCTCGGCGGTGCCGGCCGCCGGCTTGGGCACCGCCGTCACCCTGACCCCGCGCGCGAGCACCCGGGCACCGTCCGCGGACGCGTCCTGCGCCGCGATGACGTCGACGCGGTCGCCGGGCCTCAGCAGCCGCACCGTGGCCGCGTCGGCGATCCGCACCGGGGCCGTCACCAGCTCGGGCGCCGGGTGCGGGCGCGGGGGGCGGGCGACCGGGTGTCCTCGGGGCCGCTGCGCGCCGGGCGGTTCCGGGCCGGTGCGGGGGCCCGCGGCCACCAGCGCCGCCGCTGTCACCGCGAGGCCGACGGCCAGGGCCCGCCCGCGGTGCCGTACCAGCCGGTGCAGCCGGTACCGCCCGCCGCGCACCCGCACCGGGTCGAACGGCGGGACCTCACAGGTCGCCGGGACGTCCGCGCCCAGCGGGCGCGGTAGCCGGAAGGGGGGCGGGGAGGAGGAGTGGGCGGACGGGTGCGGGGGACGGCGGTTCGGGGTCGGGGAGGACGAGGGTACGGACGAGGGGGAAGGCATGGGGGCACCGCCTGCGACGAGGGATTCCGGCTTGCGCTGCCACGATGACGGCTTCCGCCGGATCCCGCCGGGCCCGGTGGACGACGAACGGATTGTGGATAACTCGCCCACCCGAACGAGAGATTCCGCCTCCGGCCGGCCGACGGACCGACCGCCCTGCCCCGACCACCCTGCCCCGACCGCCCGTCGGTACGGCCGCCCGGCCCGGCCCCGCTACAGCCCCGTCACACCAGGCCGGCCGCCGAGACCGGCTCCGTCGCCCAGGCCGGCCCGACCGCCCCGGCCGCCCGGCCGACCGCCGACGCCCCCCACGCCCCGCCCGCCCGGCCATGCGCTCCCTGCCGCCGCCCGGCCCGCCCGGCCGTGCGCTCCCCTGTCGCCCCGCCCCTACGGCAGTGCGAACCCCGGGTCCATCCCGCCGAGGGCGCTCACGCACAGGCAGTCGCGGGCGCCGGGCTCCGGGAGGGCCGCCACCGCGTCGAACAGGACGCCGCGCAGCCGGTCGACGTTGGCGGAGAAGACCCGCAGGACCTCCTCGTGGGAGACCCCCTCGCCGGTCTCGGCGCCCGCGTCGAGGTCGGTGACCAGCGTCAGCGAGGTGTAACACAGCTCCAGTTCCCGGGCGAGCGCCGCCTCGGGGTGGCCGGTCATGCCCACCACCGACCAGCCCTGGGCCTGGTGCCACGCCGACTCGGCGCGGGTCGAGAAGCGCGGGCCCTCGACCACGACCAGCGTGCCGCCGTCCACCGGCTCCCAGTCCCGGCCCCGGGCGGCCTTCAGCGCGACGGTCCGCCCGGTGGGGCAGTAGGGGTCGGCCATGGACACGTGGACGACGTTGGGCACGGTGCCGTCGGGCAGCGGCAGCCCGTCGAAGTAGGTCTGCGCCCTGGACTTCGTACGGTCCACGAACTGGTCCGGGACCAGCAGGGTGCCCGGGCCGTACTCGGGGCGCAGTCCGCCCACCGCGCACGGGCCGAGGACCTGGCGGACGCCGACCGAGCGCAGCGCCCAGAGGTTGGCGCGGTAGTTGATGCGGTGCGGCGGCAGGTGGTGGCCGCGCCCGTGGCGGGGCAGGAAGGCGACCCGCCGGCCGGCGACCTCGCCGAGGAAGAGGGAGTCGCTGGGCGCTCCGTAGGGGGTCTCCACCCGGACCTCGGTCACGTCGTCCAGGAAGGAGTAGAACCCCGAGCCGCCGATTACGCCGATCTCTGCGTTCGCCATGACCAGCACATTAGCGGGCCCGGGAACCGCGGGGGAGCCGGTGCCGGGGCACCCGGCCGGCGCGCGGACCCCGGAACGGGCCCGGCTCCGGGACGCCGAAGACCCCGCCGTCGGCCGACGGCGGGGTCACGGTGGAGAGGCTGAGAAGTCTCAGGCGGCCGAGCTGCTGGTGGAGCTCGACGAAGACGACGAAGACGAAGACGACGACGTCGAAGAGGACGACGTCGAAGAGGACGAGGACGTCTTCGCGTCGGACGACGAGCCTGCCGGCTTCGACGCCGGGGTGCTGCTCGACGTGGAGCCGCGGGAGTCGTTGCGGTAGAACCCGGAGCCCTTGAAGACGATGCCGACCGCGGAGAACACCTTCTTCAGGCGCCCCTGGCAGCTGGGGCACTCGGTCAGGGCGTCGTCGGTGAACTTCTGCACCGCCTCAAGGCCCTCGCCGCACTCGGTGCACTGGTACTGGTAGGTCGGCACTGTCTTCCTCCTGGCACTCTCACTCAATGAGTGCTAACGACGGTCCATAGTGACGTATTCCCGGGGATCAGTCCACCGTTACCGGCGCGCGGTGACCGACGCCACGTGCGACGGTGCGGTTCTGCGGGGGCGCGACCAGCCGCGAACGCAGGGCCAGGAGGGTGATCAGGGCGAGCACGGTGCCGCCCATCGGCACCAGGAAACCGGCGCCGTCCCACAGCCGGTCCTCCAGCTGGCCCGCGACCGTGACGGCGGCGGCCTGGCCGAGCGCGACCGCGCCGGTCAGCCAGGTGAAGGCCTCGGTGCGGGCACCGGCCGGGACCAGGCCCTCGACCAGGGTGTAGCCGGTGATCAGGGACGGGGCGATGCACATGCCGACCAGCAGGCCGAGCGCGGCGAGCAGCACCACGGAGTGCGCCGTCCACAGCGCGGACGCCGCCACGGCGAGCGCCGTGTAACCGATCAGCAGCCGCTTCTGCGGCGCGGCCTTCCAGGCGATCGCGCCGCAGACGATGCCGGAGAGCATGTTCCCGGCGGCGAAGACGCCGTACAGGACGCCGTTCATGCCGGGTTCGCCGATCGACTCCGTGTAGGCCGCGAGCGAGACCTGCATGCCGCCGAAGACCGACCCGATGCCCAGGAAGGTGGCGATCAGCACGCGTACGCCCGGGACGCGCAGGGCGGAGGCGTGCTCCACGCGCGCGTGCCCCTTCGGGGCGACCGACGGCTGGGTGCTCTTCTGGGCGGCGAAGAGGAGACCGCCCACGAGGGTCAGGGCGCCCTCCGTGATCAGGCCGGCGGCCGGTGTCACGGCGGTGCACAGCGCGGTCGCCAGCAGGGGGCCGAAGACGAACGTCAGCTCGTCCGTGACCGACTCGAAGGCCGCCGCGGTGGTCATCAGGGGCGAGCCCTGGAGTTTCACCCCCCAGCGCGCCCGCACCATGGGGCCGACCTGCGGCACCGAGGCGCCGGTCGGCACGGCCGCGAGGAACAGCGCCCACAGCGGGGCGTGCGCCAGCGCGAGGGCGGTCAGGGACAGGCCGGAGACGGTGTGCACCAGCACGCCGGGGACCAGCACCGCCCGCTGGCCGTAGCGGTCGGCCAGGCGGCCGCTGTAGGGCGCGAACAGCGCCATGGAGACGCCGGTGGCCGCGGCGGCGGCGCCGGCGGCGCCGTAGGAGCCGGTGGTGTGCTGGACGAGCAGCACGATGGAGAGGGTGAGCATCGCGAACGGCTGGCGTGCCGCGAAGCCGGGGAGCAGGAACGTCCAGGCGCCGCGGGTGCGCAGCAGCTGTCCGTATCCGGGGCGGGAGGACGCCGGCGAGGTCTTCTCCGGTTCGGTGGTGGTGACCGTGGATCCCACGGCCCGTGCCTTTCTGCCGCCTGGTAGCGCGCGGGCCCCGTGCGGGCCGGGCGCCGAGAGCTGTCCTCTTGCGCGGACTGCGGTAGATGCCGGTGCCCACCGCGGGTGGGGGCGACCCGGCCGCCATACGGTCGCGCCAGCTCTGCGTCAGGCAGAGTTGGTTCGATCAGGGTGCGTCCCAATCGTACAGGGATCACCGCTTGCGCGACTGTGAAAACGAGCACCATCCGGGCGGCCACCTGGGATTTCACGGTGGGTGGGCGCGGGAGAGGCGCCTTCAGCGCGAGCCGTTCGTCCCCAGCCAGCCCGCCAGCTTGCCGCCGTGGGCGACCGCGCGCAGCCGCCGTTCCGCCGCGTCACGGACCGGGTCGGTCGCGACCACCAGCAGTTCGTCGCCGCGCCGCAGCACCGTCGTGGGCAGCGGCACAAACGATTCTCCTTCGCGGACGACCAGCGTGACGGCCGCGCCGGGCGGCAACCGCAGCTCGCTGACCTCCACGCCGTGCATCCGCGAGCCCTCGGGGACGGTGACGGACAGCAGGTGCCCGCGCAGCCGCTCCAGGGGCGCCGACTCGATGCCGAGGTCCGCGGCCTCGCCCTGCTCGCCCAGCCGCAGCAGCCGCGCCAGCCAGGGCAGGGTCGGCCCCTGGAGGAGGGTGTAGACGACGACCAGGACGAAGACGATGTTGAAGATGCGGCGGCTGGCGTCCACGCCGTTCACCATGGGAATGGTGGCCAGGATGATCGGCACCGCGCCGCGCAGCCCCGCCCACGACATCAGGGCCTGCTCCCGCCACGGCACCCGGAACGGCGCCAGGCTGCCCACCACGCTCAGCGGGCGGGCGACCATGGTCAGGACCAGCCCGATGATCACGGCGGGCCAGATGTCGTCGCCCAGTTCGTGCGGGGTGACCAGCAGGCCGAGGACGACGAACATGCCGATCTGGGCGATCCAGCCGAGCCCCTCGGCGAAGCCGCGGGTGGCGGGCCAGTGCGGCAGGCGCGCGTTGCCGAGCATCATCGAGGCCAGGTAGACGGCGAGGAAGCCGCTGCCGTGGGCCAGGGCGCCGGCGGCGTAGGCGGTGACGGCGATCGCGAGCACGGCGATCGGGTAGAGGCCGGACGCCGGCAGCGCCACGTGCCTGAGCCCCCAGGAGCCGAACCAGCCGACGGCGATCCCCAGGGCGGCGCCGATGGCCAGCTCCAGGACGATCTCGCCGAGCAGCAGGTACCAGTGCTCGACCGGGCCGGCCGTGGAGAAGGCGACGACCAGGATGACCACCGGGGCGTCGTTGAAGCCGGACTCCGCCTCCAGCGTGCCCGTCACGCGCGCGGGCAGGGGGATCCTGCGCAGCACCGAGAAGACCGCCGCCGCGTCCGTCGAGGACACCACCGCGCCGATGATGAGCGCCTGCCGCCACTCGAGCCCCACCAGGTAGTGCGCGCCCGCCGCGGTGACGCCCACGCTGATCGCGACCCCCGCCGTCGCCAGCACGGAGGCGGACGACAGGACCGGCCGGATCTCCTTCCACTTCGTGCCGAGGCCGCCCTCGGCCAGGATCACGACGAGGGCCGCGTAGCCCATGACCTGGGTCACTTCGGCGCTGTCGAAGTGGATGTGGCCGATGCCGTCCTGGCCCATGAGGACGCCGATGCCGAGGTAGACGAGCAGGCTGGGGAGCCCGCTGCGGGAGGAGATCCGGACGGCCGCGACGGCGACGAGCAGGACGACGGAGCAGACGAG
This sequence comes from Streptomyces sp. NPDC029296, assembly GCF_055569255.1. Classification (NCBI taxonomy): domain Bacteria; kingdom Bacillati; phylum Actinomycetota; class Actinomycetes; order Kitasatosporales; family Streptomycetaceae; genus Streptomyces; species Streptomyces sp. NPDC029296. Next base: position 136,229 of record NZ_JBVHXT010000008.1, on the reverse strand, counting down.
CAGGAGCTGGTTGAGGTGGTGAACAGTCAGCGGGCGTTCCTCCTCCTGGGCGGTCCGGGGGCCGGTCCCGAGACCTCCGGTTACTTCGTTACCTTACCTAACTCTTGACGCTTTCTTGACGATCGGCAGGGCAAGATCGAACGCTCGTGCGCGCTGGTTCCCGACTCCGCGTCAAGCGGGACGGGGCCCTGCGCCTATGGTTGCTCCAGCGCTCATTCAAAGTCACAGCCCGACCTGCCGCTCGCGTTAGGACAGCAAGGACAGCGATGCCCCCCAACACCACCGCCACAACGGGTGACACCGCCACCACGGGTGCCACGTCCGTCAAGTCCGGCAGGAAGAAGGGGCGCAAAGCCCGACTGATCGTGCTGGTGCTGGTCCTGGCCGTCATCGGAGGCATCGCCTACGGCGCCTACTGGACGATCAGCACCGTCCGCGCCTCCTTCCCGCAGACCACCGGCACGCTCCGGCTCGACGGCCTGTCCGGGCCGGTCGACGTGAAGCGGGACGGTTACGGCATCCCGCAGATCTACGCCTCCTCCGACGAGGACCTGTTCATGGCGCAGGGCTACGTCCAGGCGCAGGACCGGTTCTACGAGATGGACGTGCGCCGGCACATGACCTCCGGGCGCCTGTCGGAGATGTTCGGCAAGAGCCAGGTGAAGAACGACGAGTTCCTGCGCACCCTCGGCTGGGACCGGATCGCCGAGAAGGAGTACGACACCAAGCTGTCGGCGGCCACCAAGAAGTACCTCCAGGCCTACTCCGAGGGCGTCAACGCCTACCTCCAGGGCAAGAGCGGCAAGGACATCTCCCTGGAGTACGCGGCCCTCGGCTTCACCAACGACTACGCGCCGCAGAAGTGGACCCCGGTCGACTCCGTCTCGTGGCTGAAGGCGATGGCCTGGGACCTGCGCGGCAACATGCGCGACGAGATCGACCGCGCCCTGATGACCAGCCGCCTCGGCCCGCAGCAGATCCAGGACCTGTACCCGGCCTACCCGGCCGGCCGCAACAAGCCGATCGTGCAGGAGGGCCAGTACGACGAGCTGACCCAGGCCTTCCGCCAGAGCGGCGCCACGGGCACGACGGGCAGCACCGGCACCACGGGAACCACCGGCACCACCGGCACCACCGGCACGACGGGAACCACCGGCACCACCGGCACGACGGGAACCACCGGCACCACCGGTACGACGGGAACGACCGGGACCACGGGCGGCCTCACCGGCTCCTCCCAGGGCACGGCGGGCACGGCCGGCTCCTCCACCGCCACCGGCGGCGGATCCACGCTCAGCGGCCAGCTGGGGGGCCTTACCGAGGTCCTGGACGACCTGCCCACGGCCGTCGGCGTGAACGGCCAGGGCATCGGCTCCAACTCCTGGGTGGTGGCCGGGAAGTACACCATCACCGGCAAGCCGCTGCTCGCCAACGACCCGCACCTGTCGGCGTCCCTGCCCTCCGTCTGGTACCAGATGGGCCTGCACTGCCGGACCGTCTCCGACAAGTGCCGCTACGACGTCTCGGGCTACACCTTCGCCGGCATGCCCGGTGTGGTCATCGGCCACAACGCGAAGATCGCCTGGGGCCTGACCAACTCCGGAGTCGACGTCACCGACCTCTACCTGGAGAAGGTCAGCGCGAACGGCTACCTCTACGACGGCAAGGTCAAGCCGTTCAAGACCCGCGAGGAGACGATCAAGGTCGCCGGCGGCAAGGCCAAGACGATCGTGGTCCGCCAGACCCAGGACGGGATGCCGCTGCTGTCCGACCGTGACGACGAACTCGTCCAGGTCGGCAAGAAGGCCACCGTGAACGCCGCCGCCCCCGACCGCGGCGACGGCTACGGCATCGCCCTGCGCTGGACCGCGCTCGACGCGGGCACCTCCATGGACGCCGTGTTCGCGCTCGACAGGGCCGAGGACTGGAGCGACTTCCGCGAGGCGGCGGCCCTGTTCGACGTGCCTTCGCAGAACCTCGTCTACGCCAGCACGGACAACCACATCGGCTACACGCTGCCCGGCAGGATCCCCACCCGCTCCGAGAAGGACACCGGCGCCCTGCCGGTGCCGGGCTGGGACCCGAAGTACCGCTGGACGGGCTTCATCGAGCAGGACGAACTGCCCCACGAGTACGACCCCGACCGCGGCTACATCGTCACCGCCAACCAGGCCGTGGTCGACCCGGACGAGTACCCGTACACGCTGACCGCCGACTGGGGCTACGGCACCCGCAGCCAGCGCATCACCGACCTGATCGAGTCCAAGATCAAGGGCGGCGGCAAGATCTCCACCGACGACATGCGGCAGATGCAGCTGGACAACAGCAGCGAGATCGCCAAGCTCCTGGTGCCCAGGCTGCTGAAGATCAACCTGGCCGACGCGGACGTCCGCCAGGCGCAGAAGCTGCTGGAGGGCTGGGACTACACCCAGGACGCCGACTCCGCGGCGGCGGCCTACTTCAACGCCGTCTGGCGCAACATCCTCAAGCTGTCCTTCGGCAACAAGATGCCCAAGGAGCTGCGGGCCAAGGGGCAGTGCCTGTGGGTCGACAAGATCGACAGCACCGGCCCGGTGGACGACGACACCAAGGTGCGCGAGTGCGGTGAGCGCGACGCCGACCAGGCGCAGCCGGACGGCGGCGACCGCTGGTTCGAGGTCGTGCGCAGCCTGCTGGACAAGCCGGACAGCGACTGGTGGAAGGCGCCCAAGTCGGGCACCCGCCCCGCCGCGGCCAACCGCGACCAGCTCTTCGCCCGGGCCATGATCGACGCCCGCTGGGAGCTGACCGCCAAGCTCGGCAAGGACATCGACACCTGGAGCTGGGGCCGCCTGCACCGGCTGTTCCTGAAGAACCAGACGCTCGGCACCGAGGGCCCCAAGGCCGTGCAGTACCTGCTGAACCGCGGTCCCTGGAAGCTCAGCGGTGGCGAGGCCGCGGTCAACGCGACCGGCTGGAACGCGGCCGGCGGCTACGACGTGATCTGGGTGCCGTCCATGCGGATGGTCGTCAACCTCGCCGACCTGGACAAGTCGAAGTGGATCAACCTGGCCGGCGCCTCGGGGCACGCGTTCAGCGCGCACTACACCGACCAGACCGGCAAGTGGGCCGACGGCGAGCTGCTGCCCTGGTCGTTCACCGACAAGGCGGTCGGCAAGAACACGAGCGACACCCTCGTCCTCAAGCCGTGACCCGCACGGCACCCCGCTGAGAACGGCCCTCCACGCGCGTGGAGGGCCGTTCCCCGTCAGGGAGGAAGGCCTCCGGGTCAGGAGGCCGGGAAGCGGCGCACGCCCGACGGCGTCACCACCGCGTGCACCGGCCGGTCGTGGGCCTCGGCCGGGACGCGCGCGACGACCTCCGTGTCGTAGAGCAGCACCACGAGCCGGGGACGCGCGCCCGCGCGCTCCAGGCGGGCCAGCACCCGGTCGTAGGAGCCGCCGCCGCGTCCCAGGCGCATCCCGTGCGCGTCCACCGCGAGACCGGGCAGCAGGACGACGTCGGCGGCCGTCACCGCGTCCGGGCCCAGACGCGCCCCGGAGGGTTCGAAAAGCGCCATCTTCCCGCCGTGCCGGACGCGCCGGAGGGAACCGGGGCCGGTGTACTCGCCCCAGTCCAGGTCGTTGTCGGGCAGCAGCGCGGGGAGCAGCACCCGCACCCCCCGTGCGCGCAGCGCCTCCAGCAGCGGCAGGGTGGCCGGTTCGGCGCCCACCGAGACGTACGCCGCCACCGTCCGCCCCGCGGCCAGCTCGGGCAGTTGCAGGGCGCGCTCGGCGAGCGCGCGGCCCGCCTCGCCGATGTCGTCCGCCGGCAACCTGTTCCTCACCCCGAGGAATTCCCGTCGCAATGTGCGCTTGTCAGAATCGCCCGCGGATCCGTGCTGTTCCACTGGTCGTTCACCGCACCCTTCGTCATGCAGGTCATATGTGGGGTAAGTCGGCGGAGCCACAGATTCCGCACAAAGGCACCGGATATTGTGGCGAGCATGACTCAGTCCCAGTCCAGGATCAGCAAGGCTGTCATTCCCGCGGCCGGCCTCGGCACCCGGTTCCTGCCGGCCACCAAGGCCACTCCGAAGGAGATGCTGCCCGTCGTCGACAAGCCGGCGATCCAGTATGTGGTCGAAGAGGCCGTGTCGGCGGGGCTCGACGACGTCCTCATGGTCACCGGGCGCAACAAACGCCCTCTGGAGGACCACTTCGACCGCAACTACGAACTGGAATCCGCGCTGGAGAAGAAGGGCGACGCCGAACGGCTCGCCAAAGTGCGGGAATCCAGCGACCTGGCCACCATGCACTACGTCCGCCAGGGCGACCCCAGGGGCCTCGGGCACGCCGTGCTGTGCGCCGCCCCCCACGTCGGCGACGAACCCTTCGCCGTCCTCCTCGGCGACGACCTGATCGACCCCCGGGACCCGCTGCTGCGCCGCATGATCGAGGTGCAGGAGCGGCACGGCGGCAGCGTGGTCGCGCTCATGGAGGTCGCCCCCGAGCAGATCCACCTCTACGGCTGCGCCGCGGTGGAGGCCACCGCCGACGGTGACGTGGTGAAGGTGACGGGACTGGTGGAGAAGCCGGACCCGGCGGACGCCCCGTCCCGCTACGCGATCATCGGTCGCTATGTCCTCGACCCGAACATCTTCGGCATCCTGCGCGAGACCGAGCCGGGCCGCGGCGGCGAGATCCAGCTCACCGACGCCCTCCAGCAGCTCGCCCAGGACGAGAAGGTCGGCGGCCCGGTGCACGGCGTCGTCTTCAAGGGCCGCCGCTACGACACCGGCGACCGCGGCGACTATCTGCGTGCCATTGTCAGACTCGCGTGCGAACGTGAGGACCTGGGCCCGGACTTCCGGACCTGGCTCCGCAGTTACGTAGCCGAGGAGATGCAGCAGTCTTGAGCAACGCCGCGACCCGCCCCGCCGGCCCGGACGACCTGTGGTCGGTGGACGAGCACCTGGAGGACATCCTCTCCACCGTCCGCCCCCTGGAACCCATCGAGCTGCAACTGCTCGACGCCCAGGGCTGCGTCCTGGTCGAGAACGTCACCGTGCCGGTGTCCCTGCCGCCGTTCGACAACAGTTCCATGGACGGGTACGCGGTGCGGGTCGCGGATGTCGCGGGCGCGAGCGAGGAGTTCCCGGCCGCCCTGGAGGTGGTCGGGGACGTCGCGGCCGGCGCCGCCGATCCGGTCCGGGTCGGCCCCGGGCAGGCCGCGCGCATCATGACCGGGGCGCCGCTGCCGCCCGGCGCCGAGGCCGTGGTCCCCGTCGAGTGGACCGACGGCGGGCTCGGCGAGGGCCCGGCGAGCGGCATGCGGGCGCGCAGCCTGGCCCCCGAGGGCGCCGAGGGCCAGGTGCACGTCCACCGGCCCGTCGAGGCACGCGCGCACGTGCGGACCGAGGGCAGCGACGTACGGGCCGGCGAACTCGCCCTGGAGGCCGGGACGATCCTCGGCCCGCCGCAGCTCGCGCTGCTCGCCGCGATCGGCCGCGGCACGGTCCGGGTGCGCCCGCGCCCGCGCGTGGTCGTGCTGTCCACCGGCAGCGAACTCGTCCAGCCCGGCGAGGGACTGGCCCCCGGGCAGATCTACGACTCCAACAGCTTCGCCCTCACCGCCGCCGCGCGGGACGCGGGCGCCATCGCCTACCGGGTCGGCGCCGTCGCCGACGACGCCGAGACCCTGCGCACCACCATCGAGGACCAGCTGATCCGCGCCGACCTGATGGTGACCACGGGCGGGGTCAGCGTGGGGGCCTACGACGTCGTCAAGGAGGCGCTGTCGTACGCCGGCGACGAGGAGGAGGCGGGCAGCGGGGTGGAGTTCCGCAAGCTCGCCATGCAGCCCGGCAAGCCGCAGGGCTTCGGTGCCATCGGCCCCGACCACACCCCGCTGCTGGCGCTGCCCGGCAACCCGGTGTCGTCGTACGTCTCCTTCGAACTGTTCGTCCGCCCCGCCATCCGTGCCCTGATGGGCCTGACCGAGCTGCACCGGCCCCGCGCCCGGGCCGCGCTGAAGGCGGACGCGGCGCTGCGCTCGCCCAAGGGGCGCCGCCAGTTCCTGCGCGGCCGGTACGCCGACGGCGAGGTGACCCCCGTGGGCGGGGCCGGTTCCCACCTGGTCGCGGCGCTCGCCCGGGCCGACGCGCTGATCGTCGTCCCCGAGGACGTGGAGTCCGTGGAGCCCGGCGGCGAGGTGGAGGTTGTGCTGCTCGGCTGAGGCACGCCCGCGCCTGTCCCGTCCACGCGGCGCACGCACGCGCGCGTGCCGTGTCCACAGGACGATCCTGGTCCGCTGCCCGGCCCGCCTTGGCGGTACCGTTGCGCGCACAGCAGGCCCGCGCTCCGCACCGCGCGGGCCCGGACCGGGAGCGCCACAGCATGAGTACGCAGGAACGGCTGACGCACATCGACGAGGCGGGTGCGGCCCGCATGGTCGACGTATCCGGGAAGGACGTGACCGCGCGCACCGCCCGTGCCAGCGGCCGGGTCCTGGTCTCGCCCCGTGTGGTCGGGCTGCTGCGCGGTGAGGGGATGCCCAAGGGCGACGCCCTGGCCACCGCGCGCATCGCCGGGATCATGGGCGCCAAGCGGACCCCGGACCTGATCCCCCTGTGCCACCCGTTGTCGGTGTCCGGTGTGACACTGGACCTGTCGGTCGCGGACGACGCCGTGGAGATCCGGGCCACCGTGAAGACGACGGACCGCACGGGCGTCGAGATGGAGGCCCTCACCGCGGTGACGGTCGCCGCGCTCACCGTGGTCGACATGGTCAAGGCGGTCGACAAGGGGGCGGTCATCACGGACGTGCGCGTGGAGGAGAAGACGGGCGGCAAGTCGGGCGACTGGAGCCGGGCATGAGCTACCGCGCCCTGGTGGTCACCGCCTCCAACCGGGCCGCCGCGGGTGTCTACGCGGACACGGGCGGCCCGCTGGTCGCCGACGGCCTTCGCGGCCTCGGATTCGACGTGGACGGCCCCCGGGTGGTCCCCGACGGCGCCCCCGTGGAGGAGGCCCTGCGCGCGGCCGTGGACGCCGCGTACGACGTCGTCGTCACCACCGGGGGCACCGGCATCTCGCCCACCGACCGCACCCCGGAGGCCACCCGCGCGGTGCTCGACCGCGAGGTGCCGGGCATCGCCGAGGCCATCCGCGCCCACGGGCGGGAGAAGGTGCCGACCGCCGCGCTGTCGCGGGGCCTGGCGGGCGTGGCCGGCCGCACGCTGATCGTCAACCTGCCCGGGTCGGCCGGCGGGGTGCGCGACGGCCTCGCGGTGCTGGAGCCGCTGCTGACCCACGCCGTCGACCAGATCCGCGGCGGAGACCACCCGAGACCCGGCAGTGGGGGTGCGAGCTGAACAGCCCTTCCTGGCCCGTCGAGCTGGCGGACGGCGAGGTCGTCCTCCGGCCGATAAAGCTGCGCGACCAGCGGGCCTGGCGCGAGGTGAACCGGCGCAACCGCGACTGGCTGCGGCCCTGGGAGGCGACCATCCCGCCGCCCGCCCCGAGCGGCCCGGTCGCGCACCGGCCGACCTACCGCCAGATGGTCCGGCACCTGCGCTCCGAGGCCGGCGCGGGCCGGATGCTGCCGTTCGTCATCGAGTACCAGGGGCGGCTGGCCGGGCAGTTGACGGTCGCCGGGATCACCTGGGGCTCGATGTGCTCGGGGCACATCGGGTACTGGGTGGACGAGGCGGTGGCCGGGCGCGGGGTGGTGCCGACGGCGGTGGCGCTCGCGGTGGACCACTGTTTCCGCACCGTCGGCCTGCACCGCGTCGAGGTCTGCATCCGCCCCGAGAACCGGCCGAGCCGGCGCGTGGTGGAGAAACTCGGATTCCGCGAGGAGGGACTGCGGCCGCGCTATCTGCACATCGACGGCGCCTGGCGCGACCATCTCGTCTTCGCGCTCACCGCGGAGGAGGTGCCCGACGGTTTGCTCACGCGGTGGCACCGGGCACGCTCCCAGCGGGCCCAGCGCACCGAGAGCCAATAAAGGGAAAATACGTTCGATTAATCGAGTCGCATCGATCGTAAAAAAAGCTGGAAATATCAGCCAGATCGTGCGACACACCGGCCCAATTGGCGGATGGCCTCACGCAAACCCCTCTACCGTGTGAGGCGTGAGCAGCAGCGGCCTCATCTACGCAGTCATTGTCGGGGCCTGGGCCGCCTACTTGGTGCCGATGTGGCTCCGTAGGCAGGACGAGCTGAACGAGGCCCGTCCGACGGAACGCTTCAGCACCGCCATCCGGCTGCTTTCCGGACGGGCGGGCATGGAGCGCCGGTACGCCAGGGACCTGCGGGCGCGCTCCGCCCAGGAGGGGGAGCCGGACGCCGTCGACCCGGACGCCGTCACCGATTCGGTGGACGTCCGGGCCTTCGCCGTTCCCCCGACCCGCCGTCAGCCCGGGCCGGACGCCGAGCCGGAGGCGCCCGCGGACGCCGAGCCGGCCCGCGACCAGGCCCCCGCGCCGGCGCCCGACCCCGCCCCCGTGCCCGCACCGCAGCGGGAACCTGTGGCGCGGCCGGTGCCCTCGGCGCAGGCGGCCGCCGCGCGCGCCCAGCGCTCGAAGGTGCTCGCGCGCCGCCGGCGCACCACGGTGATGCTCTTCCTCGCCTTCACCCTCGGCACGATCGTCGCCGCCGTCGGCGGGCTCGCCTTCCTGTGGGCGCCCGGCGTCCCGGCCGTCCTGCTCAGCGCCTACATCGCCTATCTGCGGGCACAGGAGCGCCGCCGCTTCGCCTACCAGATGGACCGCCGCCGCGCCGAGGCCGCCGCCCAGCGCCTGCGCGAACGCCAGCCCCGTCGGCGCCCCCAGGAGGAGGCGCCCGGCGCCGGGGAGCCGGACGCGGGCCAGGAGCCGGAGACGGACGACGCGGAGCTGTCCGCGCTGGCCGCCGACCGGCGCGCCCTGGTGGAGCAGACCGACCACGCCGAGTGGGTCGACCAGCAGCGCGAGCGGCAGCGGCGGCCCGGGCACGGCGAGAGCTGGGACCCGGTGCCGGTGCCCCTGCCGACGTACGTCACCGCGCCCGTCGCCCCGCGCGCCACCTCCGACGTGGACCTCGGGGCGCCCGACACCTGGAGTTCGGCGCGGTCCAGCGCGGTCCTGCCGGAGCAGGAGGCGGGCCGTGCGCCGGGGGACGGGACGGGCGAGCGGCCGGAGCCGGCCGCGGCGGACCGGCCGGCGGCCGCCCGCGGCGAGGGCCGAGCGCAGCAGCGGACCCGCTCGCGCGGCGGCAACCCCGCCGCGGCACGCCGGGCACGGGAGCGCGGCCGCACCCCCCTGTTCGACCAGTACGAGGACGGCGACCGCCCCCGCGCCGCCAACGAGTGACCCCGGTCACCCGCGCCCTGACCAGTCAGGGAACGGATTTCCAAGCACCCGGATCGGGATGCTAGAGTTTCACTCGTTGCAAGGGCCTGTGGCGCAGTCCGGTAGCGCACCTCGTTCGCATCGAGGGGGCCAGGGGTTCAAATCCCCTCAGGTCCACTGCACGATGAGATCCCGTCGGTCATCACGACCGGCGGGATCTTCGTCGTTTCCGGGGATGCCGGGCGGCGCCCCCGTCGCCGCCCCGGGTCCCGTGGTTCACAGGCGCTTGGCGTAGCAGAGGCTGTCCTCGTAGTGGCGGTAGTAGCCGAACTTGGGGCACGGCTCGTAGCCGCTGGAGGTGTACAGCGCGACGGCCTCCGGCTGCTTGGTGCCCGTCTCCAGGACCATCCGGACCCGGCCGGCCGCGCGGGCGTCCTCCTCCAGTGCCGCAAGGATGCGGCGGGCCAGGCCCCGGCCGCGCATCTGCTCGATCACGAACATGCGCTTCAGCTCGGCGTCGCCGTCCTCGTTGCCCTCGTCGTTGCGGTCCTGGCCGCGCCAGCCGCCGGTGGCCACCGGGCGGTCCCGCTCGTCGTAGGCGATCAGGAACACACCCCGGGGCGGATCGAAGTCCTCGGGGGCCAGGACCGTCGCGTCGCCCCCGTCGCCGTAGCGCAGGTGGTACTCGGCCTGGACCTCGTCGTTGAGCTTGACGGCGTCGGGGTGATCGAAGCGAACGCGACGTATATTCATGCTGGACATCGTACTTCTATGCAGTCGGCGGGTGGTCCCGGATTTTTCGGACCCCGACCAGTGTGCCGGTATCGTGCCGGGGTGCTGACTGTGACCTCGGTGAACGTGAACGGGCTGCGGGCCGCCGCGAAGAAGGGCTTCGTGGAGTGGCTCGCCGGGACGGACGCGGACGTCGTCTGCCTCCAGGAGGTGCGGGCCGAGCCGCACCAGCTGCCCGAGGAGGTCCGGCAGCCCGAAGGCTGGCACGTCGTGCACGCCCCGGCCGCCGCCAAGGGCCGCGCGGGCGTCTCCCTCTACACCCGGCGCGAGCCCGACCGGGTCCGGGTCGGCTTCGGCTCCGCCGAGTTCGACGGCAGCGGCCGGTACGTCGAGGCCGAACTGCCCGGCGTCACCGTGGTCTCCCTCTACCTGCCCTCCGGCGAGGTCGGCACCGAACGGCAGGACGAGAAGGTCCGCTTCATGGCCGAGTTCCTCGTCCACCTGAAGGAGCTGCGCGAGCGCGCCGCCGCCGACGGGCGCGAGGTGCTGGTGTGCGGGGACTGGAACATCGCCCACCGCGAGGCCGACCTGAAGAACTGGCGCGGCAACACGAAGAACTCCGGCTTCCTGCCCGAGGAGCGGGAATGGCTCGGCCGGGTCTTCGCCGCCGGGGACGGCGGGTACGTCGACGTGGTGCGCGCCCTGCACCCGGACACCGAGGGGCCGTACAGCTGGTGGTCTTACCGGGGGCGGGCCTTCGACAACGACTCGGGCTGGCGCATCGACTACCACGTGGCCACCCCCGGCCTCGCCGGCCGGGCCGTCAAGGGGTTCGTGGAGCGGGCCGCCACGCACGCCGAGCGCTGGTCGGACCACGCGCCGGTGACCGTCGTCTACGACCTCTGAGCGGTGCGGGGGTCCGGCTCAGTCCCGCTTGTTCAGCCGGCGGTCCAGGGCGAGGGAGAGTTCCGCCTCCACGACGCTGCGGGCCAGCGGACGCAGCCGCCGCAGGTCGTCCTCGGGGGCGTGGCGCGTGATCACGTCGGCGAACAGGGCGGCCAGTGCCTCGGCGTGCTCGCGGACGCGGGCGGCGGCGGCCAGCACCTCGGCGAGCGGGATGCCCTCGCGCACCAGCGCCGAGGAGACGTCCAGCAACCGCCGGCTGATGTGCACGATCTGGTCGCCGTCGGTGCCGAGGTAGCCCAGCTCCATCGCGGCGGCCAGGTTCTCGGGCGTGACCTCGCCCTCGAAGCGGGCGGCGAGCTCCTCGGGGGTGAGCCGCACCGGCTCCTCCTCGGTGGGCGGGCCGACGCCCAGCAGGTCGGCGACATCGCGCCCCTGGTCCAGGGCCTCGGCGAGTTCCGCTATGCCGCTGAGGGTGTGGCCGCGCTCCAGCAGGGCGGCGATGGTGCGCAGCCGGGCCAGGTGGTGGTCGTCGTACCAGGCGATCCGGCCCTCGCGGCGGGGCGGCGGGAGCAGTCCCCGTTCGCGGTAGAAGCGCAGGGTGCGCACGGTGATGCCGGCCCGCCGGGCCAGTTCCTCCCTGCGGTACTCGCGCGGGCCCTGCCTGTGCTCTGCGTCCTCTGCCACGTCCGCAGCCTAAGGCGTACCGCCGGTAACTTTCCCTTTCCCGCCCCCTACCGCTCGGTACGGAGCTGCTCTACAGTCCCATTGCGCCAGTGTTCACTGGCACAGTTCCTAGGCGATGCGTGGAGGCTTCGGGATGGCCGAGCACGAGCATGTACGGGTGGCGGTGATCGGGTCCGGGTTCGGCGGGCTGGGGGCCGCCGTGCGGCTGCGCCGCGAGGGGGTCACCGACTTCGTGGTCCTGGAGCGGGCCGGCGGCGTCGGCGGCACCTGGCGGGACAACAGCTACCCCGGGTGCGCCTGCGACGTGCCCTCGCACCTGTACTCCTTCTCCTTCGCGCCCAACCCGGACTGGCCGCGCACCTTCTCCGGGCAGCGCCACATCCGCGCCTACCTGGAGCACGTCACCGACCTGTTCGGGCTGCGCCCGCACATCCGGTTCGACTCCGAGGTCAAGCTGATGACCTGGGACGACGACAACCTGTGGTGGACCATCGAGACCACCCGCGGCACCCTGCGCGCCGACGTCGTCGTCTCCGCCACCGGACCGCTGTCCGACCCGAAGATCCCCGAGATCCCGGGCCTGGACTCCTTCCCCGGCAAGGTGTTCCACTCCGCCCGCTGGGACCACGACTACGACCTGCGCGGCAAGCGGGTCGCCATGGTCGGCACCGGTGCCTCCGCGATCCAGATCGTGCCCGCCATCCAGCCGCAGGTCGGCCGGCTCACCCTCTTCCAGCGGACCCCGCCGTGGGTGATGCCCCGCGTGGACCGGGCCATCAGCGGCGCCGAGCGCTGGCTGCACCGGCGGCTGCCGGTCACCGCCCAGGCCCGGCGCGGGCTGCTGTGGGGCATCCGGGAACTCCAGGTGCAGGCGTTCACCAAGCACCCGGACGAACTCGGGCTCGTCGAACAGCTCGCCAAGCGGAACATGGCCCGCGCCATCAAGGACCCGGCCCTGCGCGCCAAGCTCACCCCGGACTACCGCATCGGCTGCAAGCGGATCCTGCTGTCCAGCGAGTACTACCCGGCGCTCGCCCGGCCCAACGTGGACGTCGTCGCCGGCGGGCTCGCCGAGATCCGCGGCTCCACGCTCGTGGCGGCCGACGGCACCGAGGCGGAGGCCGACGCGATCGTCTTCGGCACCGGCTTCCACGTCACGGACATGCCCATCGCCGAGCGGGTGGTCGGCGCCGACGGGACCACGCTCGCGGAGTCCTGGAAGAACGGCATGCGGGCCCTGCGCGGCGCCTCGGCGGCCGGGTTCCCGAACTTCATGACGGTCATCGGGCCCAACACCGGCCTGGGCAACTCCTCCATGATCCTGATGATCGAGTCCCAGCTGAACTACATGGCCGACTACCTGCGCCAGCTCGACGTCCTCGGCGCCCGGACCGCCCTGGACGCCCGGCCCGCCGCCGTGGACTCCTGGAACGAGCGGGTCCAGGAGCGGATGAAGCGGACCGTGTGGAACACCGGCGGCTGCACCAGCTGGTACCTGGACCCGAGCGGCCGCAATACCACCATCTGGCCCGGCACCACCACCGAGTTCCGGCGCGCGACCCGGCGGGTGGACCTGGCGGAGTACGACGTCATCCGCACGCCCGTGCCGGTGGCCGGGCGCAAGAGCGAGGCCCTCGCGTGAGCCGCCGTGCCCCGGCCGCCCCCGGCCCCTGGGCCCCGCCGGCTCCCGCCCGCACCCTGACCGCCGTCTCCGCCGACGGCGCCCGGCTGCACGTCGAGGTGCACGGCCCCGAGGATGCGCCCGCCGTCGTCCTCTCCCACGGCTGGACCTGCTCGACGGCGTTCTGGGCGGCCCAGATACGGGACCTGGCGGCCGGCCACCGGGTGATCGCCTACGACCAGCGGGGGCACGGACGCAGTCCCGCGAGCCCCGTGTGCACCACCGAGGCGCTGGCGGACGACCTCGAAGCGGTGCTCGCGGCGACGCTGGCACCCGGCGAGAAGGCGGTGATCGCCGGTCACTCCATGGGCGGCATGACGGTCATGGCCGCCGCCGGACGCCCCGGCTTCCGGGAGCACGCCGCCGCCGTCCTGCTGTGCAGCACGGGCAGTTCGCGGCTGGTCGCCGAGTCGCGTGTGGTGCCGTGGCGCGCCGGGCGCGTCCGCACCTGGCTCACCGGCCGGGTGCTCGGCTCGCGCGCCCCGCTCGGGCCGGTCACGCCGGTGGCGATGAGCGTCCTCAAGTACGCCACCATGGGCGCCGGTTGCGCCCCGGACCGGGTCCGGGCGTGCGCGCGGATCGTGCACGCCTGTCCGCGCGCGGTGCGCCACGCGTGGTCCGCGGTGCTGGCCACGCTCGATCTGGAGGACGGCGTACGGCGGCTGGACGTGCCCACCGCGGTGCTGTGCGGCACGTCCGACCGGCTCACGCCCCCGGTGCACGCCCGTGCGCTGGCGGCCGCGCTGCCGCACTGCCTCGGTCTCACCGAGCTGACCGGCGTCGGCCACATGACCCCGGTCGAGGCACCGGAGACGGTGACCGGCCGCATCCGGGACCTTGTCGGCACGTATGTCACGGGGACCGGCCCCGTGCGGATCAAGGAGGGCGCATGAGCAGGGTGAGCCTCGAAGGGCAGGTCGCGGTCGTCACGGGAGCGGCGCGCGGCGTCGGCGAGCTGCTGGCGCGCAAGCTGTCCGCGCGCGGGGCGGCGGTGGCGCTGGTCGGGCTGGAGGAGGAGGCGCTCAAGGAGGTCTCCGGGCGGCTGCACCACGACAGCGCCCACTGGTATGCCGACGTCACCGACCACGAGGCCATGGGCCGGGTCGCGCGCGAGGTGAAGGAGCGCTTCGGGAAGGTCGACATCGTGGTGGCCAACGCCGGTGTGGCGACCGGCGGTCCGTTCGCGGACTCCGATCCGGTGGCCTGGCGGCGGGTGATCGAGGTGAACCTGATCGGTTCGGCGGTGACCGCGCGTGCCTTCCTGCCGGTGCTGACGGAGAGCCGGGGCTATCTGCTGCAGATCGCCTCGCTGGCCGCGCTCACTCCCGCGCCGATGATGACGGCGTACTGCGCGTCCAAGGCGGGCGTGGAGGCGTACGCGCACAGTCTGCGCGCCGAGGTCGGCCACCAGGGCGTGCGCGTCGGCGTGGCCTACCTGTCCTGGACCGACACGGACATGGTGCGCGGCGCCGACCAGGACGACGTGATGCGCGAGCTGCGGCAGCGGCTGCCGTGGCCGTCGAACAAGACGTATCCGCTGGGTCCGGCCGTGGACCGGATCGTCGCCGGGATAGAGCGGCGCTCGGCGCATGTGTACGGGCAGTGGTGGCTGCGCGGCATGCAGGGGGTGCGCGGGTATCTGCCGGCGCTCATCGGGACGGTCGGGCAGCGGGAGATGAGGCGGTTCGCGCCCCGGCTGCACGGGATGTCCTCCGGGCTCGTCGGCGCGGGCGGGGCGGCCGACGAGGCGGCACGCGCCACGCAGCGTAACTGATCGACATGCGGCGCGTGTTGGCCCGTGTGAATCTGGTCGAGGCCCCACCGAGGGGTCAAACCCCCACCCACCACGGGAGTGAACCCACATGGGTATGAAGGACCAGATGCAGGACAAGTCCCGCCAGGCCAAGGAGCAGGCCAAGGAGAAGACGGGACAGGCCCGCGAGAAGGCCGGCGAGCGGATCCAGCAGGGCCGTCAGGGCCGGCAGGGCCAGCAGCCGCAGCGCGGCACCCAGAACCACCGTGACATCGAGGACACGGAGCAGCAGGTGCGGGACCGGTTCGACCAGGACTACGACGCCTAGTCCGGACCGATGAGCGGGGTGCCCTTCCCGGCGGAGGGCACCCCGCGCCCCTGTCTATCCGGCCGTGCGCGGGGGCAGCTTCGGGCGGGACCGGTCGGGCACGCCGGAGTAGTCCGGGGGGACCGCCGCCGGGTGGGCCCCCAGCAGCTCCAGAGCCAGCCGGACCGCCTCGCCCAGCACCGGGTAGCGGCCCTCCGCCCAGTCCACGGGGGTGCGCAGGACCTCCACGTCGGGGGCGACGCCGTGGTTCTCCACGGACCAGCCGTAGGCGTCGAACCAGGCCGCGTTCATCGGGACGGTGATGACCGTGCCGTCGCCGAGGCGGTGCCGTCCGGTCATGCCGACGACTCCGCCCCAGGTCCGCTGGCCGACGACCGGCCCGAGCCTCAGCAGCTTGAAGGCGGCGGTGATCATGTCGCCGTCGGAGGAGGTCGCCTCGTCGGCGAGGGCCACCACCGGTCCGCGCGGGGCGTTGGAGGCGTACGACACCGGTTGCGCGTCCCGGGTCAGGTCCCAGCCCAGGATCGTCCGGGTCAGCTTCTCCACGACGAGTTCGCTGATGTGCCCGCCCGCGTTGCCGCGCACGTCCACGATCAGCGCGGGCCGGGACATCTCCATGCGCAGGTCGCGGTTGAACTGGGCCCAGCCGGAGCCGCCCATGTCGGGGATGTGCAGATAACCGCACCTGCCGTCGCTCAGCTCGCGGACGACCTGGCGGCGCTTGGCCACCCAGTCCTGGTAGCGCAGCGGCCGTTCGTCGACGAGCGGGACGACGGCGACCCGCCGGGGTCCGCCGGGCTCGCCGTCCGGCGGGGTGAAGGTCAGCTCCACGGTCGTACCGCCCGAGCCGGCGAGGAGCGGGTAGGGGCCGGTCACCGGGTCCACCGGGCGGCCGTCGACATGGGTGAGGACGGCGCCCTCGCGGATGCCCGTGCCGGCCAGCGGGGAGCGGGCCCGGGAGTCGGAGGAGTCGCCCGGCAGAATGCGCCGCACCAGCCAACGGCCGTCATGGCGGACGAAGTTGGCGCCGAGCAGGCCCTGCAGGCGCTGGTAGTGGGGCGGACCCTCGTTGCGGCGGGCGGCGGTGACATAGGCGTGGGAGGTGCCGAGTTCGCCCAGGACCTCGCGCAGCAGGTCGGCGAACTCGTCGGGGGAGGCGACCCGTTCGACCAGCGGGCGGTACTGGTCGAGGACGGCGTCCCAGTCGATGCCGCACATGCCCGGGTCCCAGAAGTAGGCGCGGATCAGCCGGCCCGCCTCGGCGTACGCCTGGCGCCACTCGGCGGGCGGGTCCACCTCGTGCTTGATCCGGCGCACGTCGATCCACACGGTGGTGTCGCCGTCGCCCATCTCGGTCGACGGCACCGCCCGCAGCTCGCCCTCGTCCACCACGACCAGCCGGGTGCCGTCGCCGCTCACCGTGAACCAGTCCAGGTGGTCGACCAGTTCGGACTTCTTGGCCTTGGTGAGGGAGAAGTGCTCCAGGGTCGGGCGGCCGCTGACGTCGGCCGGGTTGACGAAGGTCTCGCCGAGCGCGCCGGAGATCGGCCAGCGCAGCCAGACCAGTCCGCCGCCCGCGACCGGGGACAGCCCGGAGTACTTGGAGGCGATGACCGGGAACGGTGTGACCCGGTTCGCCAGCCCCTCCACCTCGACGGTGACCGTGCCGGCCTCGCCGGTCCCCTCGTCCTCCAGCGGGTCCAGCCCGCCGGCGGCCGGCCGGCCCTCCGGGCTGAGGGCGAAGGGGGAGGGGGTCGCGGACGAGAGCGGGACGAGGTAGGGGCGGCAGCCGAGCGGGAAGGACAGGTCCCCGGTGTGCACGTCGTAGACCGGGTCGAAGCCGCGCCAGGAGAGGAAGGCGAGGTAGCGGCCGTCACGGGTGAAGACCGGGTTCTCGTCCTCGAAGCGGCCGTTGGTCACGTCCACGATCAGCCGGTCCTTGATGCGGGCCAGCTTGATCTGCCTCAGGGAGCGGCCGATCCCGGGGTGCGACCAGGTGAGCCAGGCGCCGTCCGGGGAGAAGGCGAGGTCGCGGACGGGGCCGTTGGCGGAGCGGATCAGTTCGGTGATCCCGGCTCCGGGCGGTACGGCGTCCGTGCCCTCCGCGGCCGCCTCCCCGGTGGTTTCCGGTGCGTCGCCTTCCCGTGTGTCGCCTTCCGGCCCGTCGCCTCCGCCCGCGTCGCCTTCGGGTACGTCGATGAGCAGCAGCCGTCCGTCGTGCGAGGCGACCGCCAGCCGTTCGCCGAGCGGGTCGGAGGCCAGTTCCAGCACGCGGCCCAGGGTGCCGGAGGCGAGCCGGCGGGGGGCGCGGTCGCCGCTGGCGCGGGGGAGCTGGGCGATCTCGACGGCGTCCGCGCCCTCGGCGTCGGTGACGTAGGCGAGGGCACCGGTGCAGCCCAGCATCTCCGGCAGCCGCACCCGTACGCCGGGCGTCTCGGTGATGGTGCGGGCCGGGCCGTCGCGGTGGGTGAGCCAGTACAGGCTGCCCCGGACGACGACCGCGCTGGCCCGGCCGGTCTCGTCCACGGAGATGCCGTCGACGTGCTGCGCGGCCGGCACCTGATAGGGGCGGCGGCCGGTGCGCGGACCGGCGAGCCGGACGTCGAGCCGGCGCGGTGCGGCGCCGGGGGAGAGGTCGTCCACCAGCCACAGGTCGCCCGCGCACTGGTACACCACCCGGCTGCCGTCACTGGCGGCGTGCCGGGCGTAGAAGGCGTCGTGGTCGGTGTGGCGGCGCAGGTCGGTGCCGTCAGGGGCGCAGGAGTAGAGGTTGCCGACGCCCTCGTGGTCGGAGAGGAAGGCGATCCGGCCGGCGACGAACATGGGGCAGGCCAGATGGCCGTCGAGGTCCGCCAGCAGCCGCCGCCCGTGCAGCCACAGCCGGCCCGTGGCGCCGCCGCGGTAGCGCTTCCAGGAGGCCGGTTCGTGCGGCGGGGTGCCGGTGAGCAGCAGGGTCCGGCGCTCGCCGCCGAGGCCGGTGACCTGGATGTCGGAGACCGGCCCCCAGGGCAGCCGGCCGCCCGGGTCGCCGTCGGGCGGCACCTTGTAGGCCCAGGTGAAGTGGGAGAAGGGCTGGCCGTGGGAGGCGACGGCCAGGATGTCGCCGTCCGGACTCCAGCCGCACACCTGGGTGTCCACGCCGCCCCAGTACGTCAGCCGCCGCGCGGGCCCGCCGCCGTCCACGTCGACGAGGTGGATCTCGGGGACGAGGCTGCGCCAGGAGGTGTACGCGATGTGGCGGCCGTCGGGGGAGAAGCGCGGATGACCGGACTTGGTGCGGTCCGCGGTGAGCCGCCAGGCGCGGTCCGGGGCGCCGAGACGGGCCAGCCAGAGGTCGTCCTCGGCCACGAAGCACAGCAGGTCGCCGCTGAGGTGGGGAAGGCGCAGATAACTCACCCTCCCCATGCTTTTCCGGGCACCGGGCACCGGCAACTCGTGGCCCCGGAGCGGGGACCTTATGGCCTCCTCACCTTCTCCTTATGGGGCCTTCACCTTCGTGACCGAGCACACGTACGAAACGGTTTCGTTTCGTAGAAGGGGCGGGGTATCTTCGGTGATACGGAAGGAAGAACCGGAGGGTGAGGTGAGGGGCATGACCGAAGGCGTCGCGACGACGCGCCGCAGCCGGATCACGCCCGAGCGCGAGGCCGAGTTGTACGAGGCCGTGCTCGACCTGCTCCGGGAGGTCGGCTACGACGCCCTCACCATGGACGCCGTCGCCGCCCGCACCCGCTCCAGCAAGGCCACGCTCTACCGCCAGTGGGGCGGCAAGGCCGAACTGGTGGCGAAAGCCGTCCGGCACGGCAAGCCGGGCCGCGTCGCGGAGGTCGACACCGGGTCCCTCAAGGGCGACCTGCACGCCCTCATCCTGCACGCCGACGACTGCGAGATGGAGCAGAACTCCGCGCTGATGCGGGGCCTGGCCATGGCGGTGCACGGCAACCCCGACCTGCTCCAGGCGTTCCGGGAGCATCTCATCGAGCCGGAGCTGGCCGAGCTGCGCCGGGTGCTCCAGCGGGCGGTCGAGCGGGGCGAGGTCCGTGCGGACAACCCCGCGACCGGGTTCGTGCTCCACATGATGATCGGCGCGTTCGCCGCCCGCACCCTGATCGACGAACAGCCGCCGACGCAGGACTTCCTCCTCTCGTACATCGACGCCGTGGTCCTCCCCGCCCTCGGCGTCTGAAACCGACGGACACTCCGACTTCCCCAGCAAGCCCACCACTGACGTCACCGCTCACGTCGTCGGGCTGATCACCCCTGCCCAGCTGAAACCACGACCTGACCGGGAGTACGCCCTAAGTGGCCACGTTCCTCTACAGAATCGGCCGGCTCGCCTTCCGGCGACGGCACTTCGTCGCCCTGATATGGGTCGCGCTGCTCACCCTCGCCGGGGTGGGCGCCGCCTCCGCGCCGACCCCCGGCAACACCTCCTTCTCCATCCCCGGCACCGAGGCCCAGAAGGCCTTCGACCTGCTGGAACAGCGCTTCCCCGGGATGAGCGCCGACGGCGCGACCGCCCGGGTCGTCTTCAAGGCCCCGAGTGGGGAGAAGATGGCGGACGCCGGCAACAAGGCGGCCGTCGAGAAGACCGTCAGGGAACTGGGCGGCGGCCCCGAGGTCGCCTCCGTCGCCGACCCCTACACCGGGCACGCCGTCAGCAAGAACGGCGCCATCGCGTACGCGTCGGTGAAGTACAAGGTCTCCGGCATGGAGCTGGAGGACACCACCCGCGACGACCTCAAGGAGGCCGCGCAGCACGCGCGGGACGCCGGGCTGACCGTCGAGATCGGCGGTGACGCGCTGAACGCGACGCCGGAGACCGGCTCCAGCGAGATCATCGGCATCGCGATCGCCGCCGTCGTCCTCGTCATCACCTTCGGCTCGCTGCTCGCCGCCGGGCTGCCGCTGCTGACCGCCGTCATCGGCGTCGGCATCGGCGTCGCCTCGATCACCGCGCTGGCCTCCGTCCTGGACCTGGGCTCCACCACGTCCACCCTGGCCACGATGATCGGCCTCGCCGTCGGCATCGACTACGCCCTGTTCATCGTCTCCCGCTACCGCGCCGAACTCGCCGAGGGCCGCGAGCGCGAGGAGGCCGCCGGACGCGCCGTCGGCACGGCGGGCTCCGCGGTGGTCTTCGCCGGCCTGACCGTCGTCATCGCCCTGGTCGGCCTGTCCGTCGTCAACATCCCGATGCTGACGAAGATGGGCATCGCGGCGGCGGGCACGGTGGCCATCGCCGTCCTCATCGCCCTGACCATGATCCCGGCGCTGCTCGGCTACGCCGGCCGCAAGATCAAGCCGACCGGCGAGAAGAGCAGGCTGCTCGGCGGCGGCCGTACGCCCAAGCGGTCCGGCCGGTCCAACATGGGCACCCGCTGGGCCCGGTTCGTCGTCCGCCGCCCGGTCGCCGTGCTGGTGCTCGGCGTGCTCGGCCTCGGCGCGGCGGCGCTCCCGGCGGCCTCCCTGGAGCTGGGCCTGCCCGACGACGGCTCCCAGCCCGTCTCCACCACCCAGCGCCGCGCCTACGACCTGCTCTCCGAGGGCTTCGGCCCCGGCTTCAACGGCCCGCTGATGGTCGTCGTCGACGCCAAGGACAGCGCGCGGCCGAAGGACGCGTTCGCCAAGGTCGGCGCGGAGATCAAGGGCCTGAAGGACGTCGTCACGGTCACCCCGGCCGCGCCCAACAAGGCCGGCGACACCGCGACGATCACCGTGGTGCCGAACTCCAAGCCGTCCTCGGTCACCACCGAGGACCTGGTGCACGCCATCCGCGACAAGGGCGCGGACATCACCCGGGACACCGACGCCAAGGTGCTGGTCACCGGCTCCACGGCGATGAACATCGACGTCTCGCAGAAGCTGAACGACGCGCTGCTGCCCTACCTCGCGCTGGTGGTCGGCCTCGCGTTTCTGCTGCTGATCGTGGTGTTCCGCTCGGTCCTGGTCCCGCTGAAGGCGGCCCTCGGCTTCCTGCTGTCGGTGCTCGCCGCGCTCGGCGCGGTCGTCGCGGTCTTCCAGTGGGGCTGGCTGTCCGGCCTGATGAACGTCGAGCAGACCGGCCCGGTCATGTCGATGATGCCGATCTTCATGGTGGGCGTCGTCTTCGGCCTCGCGATGGACTACGAGGTGTTCCTCGTGACCCGGATGCGGGAGGCGTACGTCCACGGCGAGACGCCCGGCCAGGCCGTGGTGACCGGTTTCAAGCACGGCGCCCGGGTCGTGACCGCCGCCGCCGTCATCATGATCGCCGTCTTCTCCGGCTTCATCGGCTCCAGCGAGTCGATGGTCAAGATGATCGGCTTCGGCCTCGCGATCGCCGTCTTCTTCGACGCGTTCGTCGTCCGCATGGCCATCGTCCCGGCGGTCCTCGCCCTGCTCGGCAAGCGCGCCTGGTGGCTGCCGAGGTGGCTGGACCGCGCGCTGCCCAACGTGGACGTCGAGGGCGAGGGCCTGCGCGCCCACGCCGACCCGGAGGAGGAGAGGGAACTGGTACGCGCCTGACGTACCGCTTCCCCGGCTGAGCGGCCGGTGAGGGTGCCCGTGGGGACGGGGACGCACCCTCACCGGCTTTTCGCCGTCCCGGGCCGGTCACGTGTGCCGCGGGCGGAACGTCAGCGGACGCCGGGGTCGTCGTCCCTGGCGGGCCGGGGTCACCTCCGGTTCCGGGGGCCGGAATTCCCGTGAGCGGCGGCCGGGTGTGTCGTAGCGTGCCCCGCATGACGACGACTGACGCCGATGCCGAGGACTTCGGGGCCCACCCCCGGTTCGCCGAAGCGCTGCGGGCGCTCGGGCTGGACGACGTCCTCGCCCGCACCCGGCGCTTCCCGGAGGCCACCCGGACCGCCGCGGAGGCCGCCGCCGCGATCGGGTGCGAGCCGAGCCGGATCTGCAAGTCCCTGGTCTTCGCCGCCGACGGGGAACCGGTGCTGGTGCTGATGGACGGGGCCTCGCGGGTGGACGTGGAGCGGGTGCGGGAGGAACTGGACGCCGGGAAGGTCGGCCGGGCCGACGCGCGGGTGGTGCGGGAGACCACCGGGTACGCCATCGGCGGGGTGCCGCCCTTCGGGCATCGTACGCGCACCCGGGTCCTCGCCGACCGCGCTCTGCTGGAGCACGACCTGGTGTGGGCGGCGGCCGGGACGCCGTACACCGTCTTCCCCATGGCGCCGAAGGACCTCGTGGTGCACGCCGGTGCCACCGTCGCGGACGTGCGCGAACGCACCGCCTGACGCCGCCGACATGACGGGCCGGGGTGGCAGGGCGCACCCTGGAAGCAGCGATTTACGGAGGTGGTCGTGATGACGCACACCGCTGTCGGATGGCATGTCGAGCTGGAGTTCAAGGAGGACGACGACCTGCACACGCGCGCGGCGGCCCTGGTGCGCCTGCCCGACGGCACCGAGGTACGGGCGCACGGCCGGGCCAGCAGGCACCAGGTCGACGCGAACCAGCCCCGGGTCGGCGAGGAGATCGCCGGTGCCCGCGCCCTGAACGAACTCGCGATGCGGTTGCTGAGCAAGGCGCACGAGGAGATCGACTCGGCGTCCGGGCGGACCTCGCACCCGATCCACGTCTGACCCGCACCCGGCGTGCGCCGGGCGCGGGTGCGGGCGCGGATCAGGCGAGCGCCGTGCGGACGGCCCGTACCAGCGCCTGCGCCCTCGGATCCGCCGTCACGCCGGCGCGGAAGCCGTTGGTGACGTAGCCGAAGGCGATGCCGGACTCCGGGTCGGCGAAGGCGAGGGCGCCGCCGCGCCCGGGATGGCCGAAGGAGCCGGGGGAGAGCAGCGGGGACGCCGGCCCGTGCAGCATGTAGCCGAGGCCGTAGCGGGTGTTGACCACCAGGACCCGGTCCGGCCCGGCGGACCGCTCGGCGCGGGCCAGCTCCATGGTGTCCGGGGTGAACAGGCGGCTGCCGCCGTCCACCTCGCCGATCAGCGCGGCGTAGAAGCGGGCCAGCCCGTCGGCCGTGGCGATGCCGTTGGAGGCGGGCAGGGCGGCGGCCCGGTAGCCGGGGTCGTTCTCGTCCGGCAGCGGGGTGATCGCGGCGAAGGCGCGGCGGGTGAGGGAGTCCGGGTCGGCGTAGGCCTCGGCCACCGCCCGCTTGGGGCGGGTCTTCAGGCCGCCCGCCGTCTCGGGCACCTTGGCCGGCCCGACCCGGCCCGCCCGCGCCCGCTCCGCCTCCGGCAGCCCGAGCCACAGGTCCGCGCCGACGGGCCCGGCGATCTCCTCGGCGATGAACGCGCCCACCGGGCGGCCGGTGACCCGGCGGAGCAGTTCACCGGTGAGCCAGCTGTAGGTCTGGGCGTGGTAGCCGTGGTCCGTGCCCGGCTCCCACACCGGCGCCTGGGCGGCGACGGCCGCGGCGCCGGCGTCGGGGCCGGCGGCCTCGGCCGGGGTCAGCGGACGGTCCAGCACGGGCACGCCCGCCCGGTGCGCCAGCAGGTGCCACACCCGCGTGCGCTCCTTGCCGGCCGCCTTGAACTGCGGCCAGTACGTGCCGACGGGCGCGTCCAGGTCCAGTTCGCCGCGCTGGTGCAGGAGCAGCAGGGCGGCGGCGGCCACGCCCTTGGTGGCCGAGCGCACGATCTGGGCGGTGCCGGGCTCCCAGGGCGCGGCCCCGGCGCCGCCGTCGATGTCCCTCCCGCCGCCCCAGAGGTGCACCACCCGGTGCCCGTCGCGGTAGACCGTGACGGCCGCGCCGCGCTCGCCGAGATGCGCGAAGTTCGCGGCGAACGCCTCCCTGACCGGCTCGAAGCCCTCGGCCACTGTGCCGTGCACGTCCACGTCCGCCGTCCCTTCCGATCGCCTGCGACAGTGGGTGCAACCGGGGCTGTGCGCCTGCGATTCCTCGGTGGGATCAGCCCGGCGGAATCGTTACACCGGCGTTGCCGGGGACGACGGCGGGACGGCGCGTCACGCGCCCGCGGTCACGGACTTCGGGTCGAAGCCGAACGGCAGCTCCAGCCGGTGCGCCCGCATCAGCGCGTCGTCGGACAGCAGCTCGCCGGTGGGGCCGTCCGCCGCGATCACGCCGTCGCTGAGGATCAGGGAGCGCGGGCACAGCTCCAGGGCGTACGGCAGGTCGTGCGTGACCATGAGGACCGTCACGTCCAGGGAGCGCAGGATGTCGGCGAGCTCCCGGCGGGAGGCCGGGTCCAGGTTGGACGACGGTTCGTCCAGGACCAGGATCTCCGGTTCCATGGCGAGCACGGTGGCCACCGCGACCCGGCGGCGCTGCCCGAAGGACAGGTGGTGCGGCGGCCGGTCGGCGAAGTCCCGCATCCCGACCCGCTCCAGCGCGGTGTCCACCCGCTCCTGGAGCGCGGCCCCCTTGATCCCGGCGGCGGCCGGGCCGAACGCCACGTCCTCCCGCACGGTCGGCATGAACAGCTGGTCGTCCGGGTCCTGGAAGACGATGCCGACCTTCTGCCGGATCGCGGCCATGTGCTGCCTGCCGACCGGCAGCCCGGCCACGGTCACCGTGCCCGTGCCGCCGCTCAGGATGCCGTTGAGGTGCAGCACCAGGGTGGTCTTGCCGGCGCCGTTGGGGCCGAGCAGGGCGACCCGTTCGCCGCGCGCGATGGTGAAGTCCACGCCGAACAGCGCCTGGTGTCCGTCCGGGTAGGCGAAGGCGAGGCCGGAGACCTCCAGAGAAGCAGTCACAGGAACCATCCCAGCAGACAGACGACGAGAGCGGCGCAGGGGAGGGCGAGGGCGTGCCGCCACTGGGCGCCGGAGGCGGTCACCTCGTCGATGACCGGCATCGATCCGGCGTACCCCCGGCTGACCATGGCCAGGTGCACCCGCTCCCCGCGTTCGTAGGAGCGGATGAACAGCGCGCCGGCGGACTTGGCGAGCACGCCCCAGTGCCGCACGCCCTTCGCCTCGAAGCCGCGCGACTCCCGGGCGATCCGCATCCGGCGCATCTCGTCGGTGATGACGTCGCCGTAGCGGATCATGAAGGAGGCGATCTGCACGAGCAGCGGGGGCAGCCTCAGGCGCTGCAGGCCCAGCAGGAGTTCGCGCAGCTCGGTGGTGGCGGCCAGCAGCACGGAGGCGGCGACGCCGAGGGTGCCCTTGGCGAGCACGTTCCAGGCGCCCCACAGTCCGTTCACGCTGAGCGAGAGCCCGAGGACGTGCACCCGCTCGCCCTCCGCGACGAACGGCATGAGCACCGCGAACGTCACGAACGGCACCTCGATCAGCAGCCGCCTGAGCAGGAAGCCGGCGGGCACGCGCGCGTGGTACGCGACGGACCCGAGCAGCACGGCGTAGACCGCGAACACCCACATCGCCTCGCGCGGGGTCGACACCACGACCACCACGAACAGGAACGCGGCGGCGAGCTTGGTGTGCGGCGGCAGCCCGTGCACGGGCGAGCGGCCCTGCCGGTACAGCCGGTGCGCTCCCCCACGCTCGGCTGCGCTCGCGCGGGAGGTACCCCCATCCGCTCCCACGTCAGACGCCCGTGTTCACGGGGGAGGCGTCGTCGGTGCGCCGCCGGCGCAGCGCCCAGAACACCGCGCTGCCCGCGACGACGGTGACCCCGACGCCGATGACGCCCGCGAGACCGCCGGACAGCCGGGCGTTGGTGACGTCCTTCACGCCGTAGTCGGCCAGCGGCGAGTCGGCCGCGGCGTGCTCCTCCGCCTTCTTGTCGATCCCCTTGTCGTGCGCGACCTTCTCCAGGCCGTCGGGGTTGGCGGAGGCGTAGAAGCTGACGAAGCCGGCCAGGACCAGGGAGGTGACGAGGCCGGTCACCCACAGGGTGCGCCGCGAGGTGCGCGCCGCCGCGGGCGCCGGGACGGCGGGCCCGGCCGCGGGGGCGTCCACCAGGGCGCCGTTCACCCGCAGCCGGAGGCGCCGGCGCAGGCCGCGTGCGCCGTACACCAGGTCGGGGCGCACGGCGATGACGGCGCCGACCGTGAGCGCGGTGATGACCGCCTCGCCGATGCCGATGAGCACGTGCACGCCGATCATCGCGGTGGCGACCTTGCCGATGGAGACGTCGGTGGTGCCGCCGACGGCGTAGATCAGGGTGAAGGCGACCGCGGCGGCGGGCACGGACACCAGCGCGGCGACGAAGGAGGCCACCGTCGCCGAGCGCCGCTTGCGGGGCAGCACGGCGAGCAGGCCGCGGAAGACGGCGTAGGACACGACGGTGGTGACGAGCGCCATGTCGGTGATGTTCACGCCGAGCGCGGTCAGCCCGCCGTCGGCGAACAGCACGCCCTGCATCAGCAGCACCACGGACACGCACAGCACGGCCGTGTACGGGCCGACGAGTATCGCGGCCAGGGCTCCGCCCAGCAGGTGTCCGCTGGTCCCGGCCGCGACGGGGAAGTTCAGCATCTGTACGGCGAAGATGAACGCCGCGACCAGACCGGCCAGCGGTGCGGTGCGCTCGTCCAGCTCGCGGCGGGCACCGCGCAGGCTCACCGCGAGGGCGCCGGCGGCGACCACTCCGGTGACCGCGGAGGTCGGGGCGTCTATGAATCCGTCAGGTACATGCACCCGACGATTTTAGGCCCTTGTTGCGAACCTCTTGCAAGAGAGACAGAGTCTCGTCTCCCACCAGAGGCGCGAACCGGGAAATGTGCGACTCTGGATGGAAGCGGATGAACGGCTTCCACCTAAGTCACGGTGCGTGAGAGGGCGGTCCGATGTCTGTAGTCGAGCAGTACGCGTGCGCTCATATCGTCACGGACGAGGAGGACCCGGGGGCCGTGCCCGTCGTGCTGCGGTACGACCCCGACCGTGATCCCCGCGCGGTCCGCATCGGGCTGCCGGGAGCGCACGAGTGGACCTTCGCCCGCGCGCTGCTCGAACGCGGACTGCGGGTGCCGGCCGAGAGCGGCGCCGTCCGGGTGTGGCCCTGCGGCCGGGTGCAGGCCGTCGTGGAGTTCCACACCGGCGACGGCGTGGAAGTGGTCCAGTTCGAGTGCAAGACCCTGCTGCGGTTCCTGCGCCGGACCTACACCGCCGAGCCGGTACGCGGCTGATCAGCCGCCGAGCTTCAGCAGCGACGCCACGACGGGCCCGGCCGTGTCGCCGCCGTGCCCGCCCGCCTGGACCACGCCCGCGGCGGCGAGATCGCCCCGGTAGGCGGTGAACCAGCCGTTCGGCTTCTTCTGGCCGTCGACCTCCGCCGAGCCGGTCTTCGCGCCGTAGTCCGGGCCGAGCCCCGCCATCGCCTCCGCCGCCGTGCCGGAGGCGGCCGTGTACCGCATCAGCTCGCGCAGCTGGGAGAGGGTCTTCGCGGACAGATCGCGCGCGGCGGTGGCCAGCTTCCGGTGGTCGACGGACGGCGCCACCAGGTACGGCTGGTGGAAGGAGCCCGCCTTCACGGTCGCCGCGACCGAGGCCATGTTCAGCGGGTTCATCCGCACCCCGCCCTGCCCGATCAGCTCGGCCGCCATCTGCGCCGCCGACTGCACCGGCACCGAGCCGTCCACGCTGGGCACGCCGATCGCCCAGTTGTTCATCGACAGCCCGAAGACCTGCTGGGCCTGCTTGGTCAGGTCGTCGTCGTCCAGCTTCTTCGCCTGGCTGATGAAGGCGGTGTTGCAGGAGCGGGCGAAACTCGCCTTGAACGTGCCGCCCTTGATCTCGAAGTCGTCGTCGTTGTGGAACTTCCAGCCGCCGTAGGTCACCGTCTTCGGGCACGGGTGCGGCTTGTCCGCCGAGGCCAGGCCCTTGTCGATGAGCAGCGACGACGTGATGACCTTCATGGTGGAGCCGGGCGCGAGGGCGCCCTGGAAGGCGGTGTTGAAGCCGTGGCCGCTGTTGGCTACCGCGAGGATCTCGCCGGTGGAGGGCCGCAGCACGACCACCGAGGCCTTCGCCCGCTTCTCCACCTGCCGCTCGGCCGCCGCCTGGAGCGCCGGGCTGAGCGTCGTCCGCACCGTGCCCGGGGTGCCCTCGCTCAGCTCCGCCAGGGTCTTGTCGGACAGCTTGGCGGCCTTGGACTCCTTGCCGCGCACCACGCGCAGCTCGATGCCCGCCGTGCCGCCGGCGGTCTTGCCGTACTTCTCCCGCAGCCCGTCCAGCACCGTGCCCAGCGACGGGTACCGGGCGGCCGTGATCTCGCCGCCGTCGCGGTCCAGCGCCTTGACCGGCGGGGTGCCGGACGCGCCGGTCACCAGCCGGTCGCCGTCCTTCAGGTCCGGGTGGACGACGGCCGCGTGCCAGTCGACGCGCGGCTCGCCGTCCCCCGGGCGCCGGACGACGGTGAGCGAACTGCCGTAGGCCAGCGGCTTGCTCACGCCCTGGTAGGCCAGGGTGGCGCGCACGTCGAACGGCACGGTGGCGCCCTTGGCGGCCTTGGGGGTGAGGGTGACGTTCTCCAGGTGGGCGTCCTTGGTGTAGCCGGTGAGCAGCGGGCCCGCCGCCGCGGGGTCGTCGGTGGCGGCGGCGGCCTCGGCCGTCCTGCCGTGCTGCCAGGCGGTGAGGAATCGGGTGGTGGCGGTGCGGACCTCGGCGGCGGTGAGCGGGCCGGTCTTCACTTTCTCGCGAGCGGCCGCGGCGGTGCCCTCGTCGGCCGCGGCCCCGCCGTCGTACAGCGCGTACAGGCCGGCCCCGGCGCCGCCGACGACCACGGCGAGCATCCCGCCGAGCACGGCGGGACGGGTCTTGTGCCGCTCGGCGACGCGCCTTCTCTTGCCCACAGCCTCAGTTCCTCCGCGCCTTTTCCAGGCTCTCCTAAGCCCTCACTCTCCAACGACGGCTTTCACCTTAAGGTCCCCGTCTCCACGGGTGATCTCAACCGGCGTTCCGTAGCACGGTTGCGACAATCGGCCCGGCGGCGTCGACACCGTGCCCGCCGTCCTGGACCATGGCCGCCGCCGCGACATCGCCCCGGTAACCGGTGAACCAGCTGTCCGACCGGGCCGCGCCGTCGGTCTCGGCGGACCCGGTCTTCGCGCCGACGTCCCCGCCCAGGCCGGCCATCACCCCGGCGGCGGTGCCGGAGCGCGCGGTGCGGCCCATCATGGCGCGCAACTGCCGGACGGTGCCCGGCGCGAGGCCCCGCGCGCGTGCCGGCTCCCGGCCGTCCAGGCTCAGCGGGACGATCACCGGCTGGCGGAAGGCGCCGGTCATCGCGGTCGCCGTCACGGAGGCCATGTTCAGCGGGCTCATCTGCACCGTGCCCTGGCCGATGAGACCGGCCGCCGTGTCGGGCCCGCCGGAGACGGGGACCCGGCCGTCGAAGGTGGGCACACCGGCCTGCCAGTCGTTCCGGCCGAGCCCGAAGCGGTCCTGGGCCTCCTTGGTGAGGGAGTCGGGCCGCACCTCGTCGGCGAACTTCACGAAGGCCGTGTTGCAGGAGCGGGCGAAGCTGTCGGCGAGGGTGGCGTGCTCGTCGGGCGCCAGCCCCTCGAGGTTCTGGAAGGTCTGGCTCTCCGAGACGGCCGAGGGCGGGCAGGGCGCCGGGCCGTCGGCCGTGGTCAGGCCGTTGTCGATGAGGGTGGCCGCGCTGACGATCTTCATGGTGGAGCCGGGGGCGCGTTCGCCGAGGAGGGCCGCGTCGAAGCCGTCCTGCCGGTTGTTGGCGACGGCGAGGATCTCGCCGGTGCTCGGCTTGACGGCCGCCACCGAGGACTCGGGGTACTTCAGCACGGCCGCCTCGGCCGCCGCCTGGACGCTCGCGCTGAGCGTGGTCGGCAGCCGGCCCGGCCGGCCCTCGGCCAGGGTGACCAGCGGGGTGTCCGCGGCCTGGCCGCCGTCCGCCCCGGCCTCGTGCCGGATCACCAGCTCCACGCCGGGCCGGCCGCCGGCCCTCTCGCCGTAGCGGCTCCTCAGCTCGTCCAGCAGGGGGCCGAGCGAGGGGTACTTCTCCCGGGTCAGCACCTTCCCGTCGCGGTCCACGGGCTCGATCAGCGGGGCGGACGACTCCCCGGTGGCCAGCGTGTCGCCCCGGCGCAGCCGCGGGTGGACGACGGAGGGCCGCCAGTCGACCAGCGCCCGGTGCGAGGTTCTGCCGCGGACGACGGTGAGCGTGCCGCGGTAGGACAGCGGCTTGGACGTGCCGCCGTAGGACACCGTCGCCGTCACCGAGAAGGGCACCGTGTCGCCGACGGGCGTGTCCGGGGCGATGCGCACCTCGCCTATGTGCGCGTCCCGGCCGTAGGCCGTCAGCAGCGCCCGGGCGGCCTCCGGGTAGTTCGTGTACGAGGCCGCGGTCGCCGCGTCCCCCTTCTCCCAGGCGGCGAAGAACGCCTTGGTGGTCTCCTTCACCTCCGAGCCGCCGGGCGGCCCGGTGCGCGGGGGTGCCACGCCGGCCGCCGTGCCGCTGTCCCCGCTCATGGCGGACGCGAAGTTGTAGAGCCCGTAGCCGGCGCCGCTCAGCAGCGTGACGCACACCCCGCCCACCACGGCCGCCTTGACCCCGTTGCGCATGACGCGGATCCCCCTCCCGTTCAGCCTGTTGAACATGTTCAATTCGACATGCGGGAGCACTGTAAGCGGTTGTGGTGCGCTGGGAACGGGAGTTTTCGAACCGTGACTCGATTCAGCGGCCGCCCGGACGCGGTGGCCGGAACGGGTCGCCGGGGTCACCGGGGCCCCGGGGCTCGTCCGGAGGCCTCGGCAGGAACGGCAGCGGGAGCATGGCGTCGGAGTGCGACCAGGTGCGGTACCGCGCCGCCAGGCCCTGGAGCATCTCCCCGTTCCAGTCCCCCTCCGCGGGCCGGAACTCCTCGACCCGCACCCCGGCGACATCGAGCAGGTCGAGCAGCATCCGGGCGATCAGTTCCTGGTCGAGCTGGTCCTCGACGTCCTCCGAGCCCCAGCGGATCAGCGTCTCGGCGGCCCGGGTCAGGCCCTCTGCGCTGGCCGTGGGGAAGGCCAGGGCCAGCGAGGCCCGCATGATCTCCACCGCGTCGTCGGAACGCACGGCTCACCGCCTCCTCTCGCACACGACGCACAGTCCGCTGCTCCGGGCCGTGACGCGCAGCGCCATCTTCGCCGCGCTCTGCACCTGCCGCAGGCACTCGTGGCGGTCCAGGTGAGCGTACTGCTGGGTCGACATGGTGTCCCGCACGAAGACCTCCCAGTGGTCCTGGGCCCGGGCCCAGTCGTTGCGGTGCGCCACCCGCACCCAGGCGTCGACGAAGTCCTGCTGGGCGACGGTCCCGTGGAAGTAGGCGGCCAGGTTGTCGATGAGGCCGGGCGGACGCAGCCGCTGGCGCAGCCTGCGCTGCCGGAAGAGGGTGTGCGTCGAGATCGACTTCGCCCGGCTGATGCGCTCGGCGATCACATGACCGGCGAACCCGCCGATGATGGCGGGGACGAGGAGCCAGCCCACGAGCGACGCCAGCCACAACGGCAGGTGCCGGGGCGCGTCGATCATGGCGAAGACCCGGTAGACCCCGCTCGGGCTCTGCGCCCGCGCCGCGAAGACGTACAGCGCGCCCAGACAGGCGAGCAGCGGCAGCCCCCAGTCCAGGATCCACTGGGTGACGCCCTTCAGTGCCTTGCGCGACCGCCAGGCCCGGCGCAGCCGCCCGAGGAAGCGCTGCCGCCCCGGAGGCAGCTTGAGATGACCCGGAATCGGGATGGGCCCGCCGTGCAGCAACTACTCCCCCAGGCTGTCGTCACCACAGCGCGCCGGACCCCCGGCCCCCCGCGCCGAACACGCCCGATTCTGCCCCAGCCCGGGCCCGCCCGGCACCGCCCGGCTAAACCCACGTATCCAGCCACATCCGCGACCGCCACGAGTCGATGGGGATCGCGGTGCCCGTGTAAAGGGGCCAGAAGTAGATGAAGTTCCAGGCGATCAGGAGGACCAGGACGCCCGCCGCCGTCGCGCCGATCACCCGGCGGGTGTCCGTGGAGCGCGGCGGGCCGATGACCGCGCCGGTCGTCATCGCCACCGCCAGGCACAGGAACGGCACGAAGACGACCGCGTAGAAGAGGAAGATCGTCCGCTCCTGGTACAGGAACCACGGAAGATAGCCGGCCGCGACGGCGCAGGCGATGGCGCCGGCCCGCCAGTCGCGGCGCAGCGCCCAGCGCCACAGCACGTAGGCGATCGCGAAGCAGGCCGCCCACCACAGCAGCGGCGTGCCGAGCGCCAGCACCTCCCGGGCGCACTTCTGCCCCGCGTCCGCCGGGCAGCCGTCGGTGCCGGGGCCGGGCGACTCGTAGAAGTACGACACCGGGCGGCCCAGCACGAGCCAGCTCCACGGGTTCGACTGGTACGTGTGCGGCTGGTCGAGACCGACGTGGAACTTGTACACCTCGTGCTCGTAGTGCCACAGGCTGCGCAGCCAGTCCGGCAGGAAGGACCAGGTGCCGCCCCTGCCGTCGGTGGCCGCCCAGTTGCGGTAATAGCCGCCGGTGCCGTCGGTGGGGGACAGGATCCAGCCCGTCCAGGAGGCCACGTAGACCACCAGCGCCACCGGGATCGTCGCCACGAAGGCGGCCCCGGTGTCGTACTTGAGGACCGCGAGGTAGGGGTGACGGGCACCGGCCACCTTGCGGGTGCCGACGTCCCACAGGACCGTCAGCACGCAGAACGCCGCCAGCACGTACAGGCCGTTCCACTTCGTGCCCACCGCGAGGCCCAGCATCACCCCCGCCGTCCAGCGCCAGGGCCGCCAGCCGAACCGGAAGGCGTCGGCGACCGCCGCGTCCGGCCGCACCCGGCCGTCCGGCCCGGCCGGCAGCGTGGCGGCCAGTGCCTCCCGCGCCCGGTCCCGGTCGACCACCAGGGCGCCGAACGCGGCCAGCACGAAGAACATCAGCACGCCGTCCAGCAGCGACGTCCGGCTCATCACGAAGTGCAGCCCGTCCACCGCCATCAGCGCGCCCGCCAGGCAGCCGAGGAACGTCGAGCGGAACATCCGGCGCCCGATCCGGCACAGCAGCAGCACGCTCAGCGTCCCGAGCAGCGCCGTCATGAACCGCCAGCCGAACGGGTCGAACCCGAACAGCAGCTCCCCGAGCCCGATCACGTACTTGCCGACCGGCGGGTGCACCACGTACGCCGGGTCCGTCGGCACCGCCAGGCCGCCGTGCTGCTGGAGCACCATGTCGTTGGCGTTCTTGCCGTACTGGTCCCAGCTGACCTCGAAGCCGCGGTGGACGAGCGCCCAGGCGTCCTTGGCGTAGTACGTCTCGTCGAATATCACCGCCCGCGGACTGCCCAGGTGCCAGAACCGCATCAGGCCCGCCATCAGCGTCACCAGCAGCGGCCCGCCCCAGCCCGACCAGCGGGTGATCCGCTCCGCCAGGACCGGCGAGGCGCCCAGCGTCCGCCACAGCCGGGGACTCGGCTGCGCGTACGGCGGCACCAGCCGGTCGCGCACGTCACCGGCCGGCGCGTCCTTGCCCGGCGCGTACCCGAATCGGCGCAGCCGCTGCTGCCACGACGGCCGCCGGTCGTGCGGTGCCCGGCCCTGCCGGAGGTCCATGGAGGACGCGGTACTGGTCACCGCGCCATCGTAGGGAACCGGCCTGTGCGAGTCCCGTGCATGCGCGCCACCGAATCCGGACACGGCCGTTTTCCTCCGCGTTCCCGGGCACCCCGGAGCCCTGGGAGGATGGACGGGTGACTGGAACCCTTGTCCTGGCAGGTACCCCCATCGGCGACATCGCGGACGCGCCGCCCCGGCTGGCCGAGGAGCTGGCCGCGGCCGACGTGGTCGCCGCCGAGGACACCCGGCGGCTGCGCCGGCTCACCCAGGCGCTGGGCGTCACCCCCAAGGGCCGCGTGGTCTCCTACTTCGAGGGCAACGAGTCCGCCCGCACCCCCGAGCTGGTCGCCGAGCTGGCCGGCGGCGCACGCGTGCTGCTGGTGACCGACGCCGGCATGCCGTCCGTCTCCGACCCCGGCTACCGGCTGGTCGCCGCCGCCGTGGAGCAGGACATCCGGGTCACCGCCGTCCCCGGCCCGTCCGCCGTGCTCACCGCGCTCGCGCTGTCCGGGCTGCCCGTGGACCGGTTCTGCTTCGAGGGCTTCCTGCCGCGCAAGGCCGGCGAGCGGCTGTCGCGGCTGCGCGAGGTGGCGGCCGAGCGGCGCACCCTCGTCTACTTCGAGGCCCCGCACCGGCTCGACGACACCCTCGCCGCGATGGCCGAGGTCTTCGGCGACCAGCGCCGGGCCGCCGTCTGCCGCGAGCTGACCAAGACCTACGAGGAGGTGCGGCGCGGCCCGCTGGCCGAGCTGGCGCGGTGGGCCGCGGAGGGCGTGCGCGGGGAGATCACCGTGGTGGTCGAGGGCGCGCCGGAGACCGGACCGGAGGAACTGGACGCGGAGGAACTGGTGCGCCGGGTCCGGGTCCGGGAGGAGGCCGGGGAGCGGCGCAAGGAGGCGATCGCTGCGGTGGCGGTGGCGGCGGGGGTGCCGAAGCGGGTGGTCTTCGACGCGGTGGTCGCCGCCAAGCGGGCCGGCGGGTGACGTTCGTCGCGCCGGGGGACGCCGTGGGCGGCGCCCCCATACGCCGGCAAAGTACCGGCCTGGTGGGCAAAGCCCACTCGTCCCAATCGGCCCGCTTGGGCAAGTAGGGGCCAAATCGGGGCCAACAGTCGGCAGGACGGATGCATTCGCGCCACCGGAGGCGTCCACTGGGCGAGAAGACGCACCCCTCCGAAAGGGAGCCGGCATGAGTGACA
This sequence comes from Streptomyces sp. NPDC029296, assembly GCF_055569255.1. Classification (NCBI taxonomy): domain Bacteria; kingdom Bacillati; phylum Actinomycetota; class Actinomycetes; order Kitasatosporales; family Streptomycetaceae; genus Streptomyces; species Streptomyces sp. NPDC029296. Next base: position 101,206 of record NZ_JBVHXT010000008.1, on the reverse strand, counting down.
TAGCGTCGTACGCCTTCGCCTGCATGCGCTGCGGACACGGCTGGGAGCAGTCGTACGCCATCGAGCACCACACGAACGCCGAGGGGGAGCGGTTCGTGCGGTACGTGACCGACGGCCGGATCGTGCCGTCGCCGCTGACCCGGCCGGTCTGCCAGAACTGCGACGGTCACCTCGTCCGGATCATGCGCGCGGGCCAGGTGGCCGCCGTGCGCGCCGCGGCCGACGGGCCGCACCGGGTGCCGGCGGCGGGCCCGGTCGAGGTGCCCCGGGCGCCGGGTCAGGCCGGCCCGTCGCACCACTGGCACCTGTCCGACCTGCTGCACCCGTTCCACCGCAAGGCCGGCTGAGCGGAGCACCGGCCGGCCGCGGCCTGCCCCTTTCGTAGGATCGGGGCATGCCTTCGAACGCCGGCCACAGCTCCAAGGGCGACGACAAGAACGCGGCCCCGCCGCTTCCGGTACCCCTGCGGGTGCCCGTCGCCGACTCCCACACCCATCTCGACATGCAGTCCGGCACGGTCGAGGAGGGCCTGGCGAAGGCCGCCTCGGTGGGCGTCACGACGGTCGTGCAGGTCGGCTGCGACATCAAGGGCTCGCGGTGGGCCGCCGAGACCGCCGCCGCGCACGAGAACGTCCACGCCGCCGTCGCCCTGCACCCCAACGAGGCCCCGCGGATCGTCCACGGCGATCCCGACGGATGGTCCCGGCAGGGGGCGCGGGCGGCGGGCGGGGACGCGGCGCTGGACGAGGCCCTCGCCGAGATCGACCGGCTGGCCGCGCTGCCGCACGTCAAGGGCGTCGGCGAGACGGGCCTCGACCACTTCCGCACCGGCCCCGAGGGCAAGGCCGCGCAGGAACGCTCCTTCCGGGCCCACATCGAGATCGCCAAGCGGCACGGCAAGGCGCTCGTCATCCACGACCGCGACGCCCACGCCGACGTGCTGCGGATCCTGAAGGAGGAGGGCGCCCCCGAGCGCACCGTCTTCCACTGCTACTCCGGCGACGCCGAGATGGCCGGGATCTGCGCCCGCGAGGGCTATTTCATGTCCTTCGCCGGGAACGTCACCTTCAAGAACGCCCAGAACCTCCGGGACGCCCTCGCCGTCGCCCCGCTGGACCTGGTCCTGGTGGAGACCGACGCGCCGTTCCTCACCCCGGCGCCGTACCGCGGACGGCCCAACGCGCCGTATCTCGTTCCGGTCACGGTCCGCGCGATGGCCGCCGTGCGCGGCATCGACGAGGACGCGCTGGCGACGGCCCTGGCCGCGAACACCGCCCGCGCCTTCGACTACTGACCGTCACGAGGGCGCCGCCGGGCGCCCGCGGCACGCGACCGTGCGTAGTCGTGCCGCTTTGGAGAGTGACCGGAGCTCCGCTAGGTTCTGGTGGCCCGATCCGGACCCCTCTGGCCTCTCTGGAGCGTGTCGGCGTGAGCAAGTCGCAGTACGAGACGTACGAGGCGTACCGCCCCGGCGCCGCGCGCGGCCCGGCGGTGCGGGAACTGCCGGCGCACGCGCGGGCGGGCGAGCCGCCCGCCCTCCCGCGGCAGGGCGGGAGCGCGCCGCCGGGGGACGGGGCACGCGGGCACGGCACGGACGGCCTCCGGACGGAGAGCGAGGCCGGTGAGCCGGGCGGGCGCGGCGCACGCCGGCGCCGGGCGCGCGGCGGCGAGCGGCCGGAATCCGCCGTGCGCCGCCTGCTGCCGCAGGCCCTGGTCGTGGCCTTCCTCGCCGGCGGCACCAGCGCCTTCGTCGCCAAGGACAAGGCGATCGAGCTGAGCGTCGACGGCCGGCCGCGCACCCTGCACACCTTCGCCGACGACGTGGGCGAGCTGCTCGCCGAGGAGGGCGTGCGCGTAGGGGCGCACGACATGGTCGCGCCCGCCCCCGGCACGGCGCTCACCAGCGGCGACGAGGTCGCGGTGCGCTACGGCCGCCCCGTACGGCTCACCCTGGACGGGCGGAGCCGGCAGGTGTGGACGACGGCGCGCACCGTGGCGGGCGCCCTGGACCAGCTGGGCGTCCGCGCCGAGGGCGCCTACCTGTCCGCCTCGCGCTCCCAGCGCATCGGACGCGCCGGGCTCGCGCTCGACGTGCGCACCGAGCGCGCCGTCACCGTCATGGCGGACGGCCGGACCCGCCTCGTGCGCACCAACGCGGCCACCGTCCGGGAGGTGGTCGAGGAGGCCGGGATCATCCTGCGCGGCCAGGACACCCTGTCCGTTCCCGGGGACGGCTTCCCGCGCGACGGCCAGACGGTGACCGTGCTGCGGGTGACCGGCCGGCGCGAGGTCCACGAGGAGCAGATCCCGTTCCCGGCCGTACGGATCACCGACCCCACCCTCTTCCGGGGCACCGAGGTCGTCACCCGGCCCGGCCGCCCCGGACTGCGCCGCACCGTCTACTACGTGCGCACCGTCAACGGCGTCCGGCAGCGGCCGCGCCCGGAGCGGACCGAGCTGGTCCGCGCGCCCCGCACCCAGGTGGTGAAGGTCGGCACCCGGCCGCGGCCCGCCTCCGTCCACGACGCCGACCACCTGGACTGGCACGCCCTCGCCGTCTGCGAGTCCGGCGCCCGCCCCGACGCGGTCGACCCCTCGGGCACCTACGGCGGCCTCTACCAGTTCGACACCCGCACCTGGCACGGCCTCGGCGGCAAGGGCCGCCCCCAGGACGCCTCCCCGCAGGAGCAGACGTTCCGCGCGAAGAAGCTGTACGTGCGGCGGGGGGCGAGCCCCTGGCCGCTCTGCGGCGCGAGGCTGCGGGGGTAGTCCCGCGCGGCCGGCCCGCGGCCGGGGCCGGGTGCCTGGCACCCCGGCCCCCCGCACCCCCGTACCCTTGTCCCGTGACCAGCCCCACCCCCGACGCCCTCCTCGGCCCCGCCGACATCCGTGAGCTCGCGGCAGCGCTCGGCGTCCGCCCCACCAAGCAGCGCGGCCAGAACTTCGTGATCGACGCCAACACGGTCCGCCGGATCGTGCGTACCGCCGGGGTCCGCCCCGACGACGTGGTCGTGGAGGTCGGCCCCGGGCTCGGCTCGCTCACCCTCGCCCTGCTGGAGGTCGCCGACCGGGTCACCGCCGTCGAGATCGACGACGTGCTGGCCGCGGCCCTCCCGGCGACCATCGCCGCGCGCATGCCCGAGCGCGCTGGCCGGTTCGCACTGGTCCACTCCGACGCGATGCAGGTCGCCGAGCTGCCCGGCCCCGCGCCGACGGCCCTGGTGGCGAACCTGCCGTACAACGTGGCCGTGCCCGTGCTGCTGCACATGCTCGACACCTTCCCGAGCATCGAGCGGACGCTGGTGATGGTGCAGTCCGAGGTCGCCGACCGGCTCGCCGCCGCCCCCGGCAACAAGGTGTACGGCGTGCCGTCCGTGAAGGCCAACTGGTACGCCGAGGTGAAGCGGGCCGGGGCCATCGGCCGGAACGTGTTCTGGCCGGCGCCGAACGTCGACAGCGGACTGGTGTCCCTGGTCCGGCGGACCGAGCCGATCGGGACGACCGCCTCGAAGAAGCAGGTCTTCGCGGTGGTCGACGCGGCGTTCGCGCAGCGCCGCAAGACCCTGCGGGCCGCGCTCGCCGGCTGGGCCGGCTCCGCGGCGGCGGCCGAGGCGGCCCTCGTCGCGGCCGGGGTCTCGCCGCAGGCGCGCGGGGAGTCCCTGACGGTCGAGGAGTTCGCGCGGATCGCCGAACACAAGGAGAGCGGCAAGTGAGCGTCACGGTACGCGTCCCGGCCAAGGTCAACGTCCAGCTCGCGGTGGGCGCCGCCCGCCCCGACGGGTTCCACGACCTGGCCAACGTCTTCCTCGCCGTCGGCCTGCACGACGAGGTGACGGTGACCCCGGCGGAGGAACTCCGGATCACCTGCGAGGGCCCGGACGCCGACCAGGTCCCGCTGGACCGCACCAACCTCGCCGCGCGCGCCGCGCTCGCCCTCGCCGCGCGCCGGGGCATCGAGCCGGACGTGCACCTCCACATCGCCAAGGACATCCCGGTCGCCGGCGGCATGGCGGGCGGCAGCGCGGACGGCGCGGGCGCGCTGCTCGCGTGCGACACGCTGTGGGGCACGGGCGCCTCGCGCGAGGAACTCCTGGAGATCTGCGCCGAGCTGGGCAGCGACGTGCCGTTCAGCCTGGTCGGCGGGGCGGCGCTCGGCGTCGGGCGGGGCGAGCGGCTGACGGAGCTGGAGGTCGGCGGCACCTTCCACTGGGTGTTCGCGATGGCCGGGCGCGGCCTGTCCACCCCGGCGGTGTTCCGCGAGTTCGACCGGCTCGCACAGGGCCGGGAGATCCCGGAGCCGGTGGCCTCGCCGGACCTGCTGGCCGCGCTCGCCAAGGGCGACCCGGACGCGCTGGCCGCGGCCGTCTCCAACGACCTCCAGCCGGCGGCGCTGTCCCTGTTCCCGGAGCTGGCGGACACGCTGGCGGCGGGGCGCGGCGCGGGCGCGTTGGCCGCGCTGGTCTCCGGGTCCGGTCCCACGACGGCGTTCCTGGTGCGGGACGCCGGGGCGGCTCAGAAGGTGGCCGAAGCCCTGCGGGCGTCGGGGACGTGCGGGGCGGTGCGGGTGGCGGCGGGGCCGGTGGCGGGGGCGACGGTTCTCTGAGGTTCAGAGGTTGCCGATGGCGGTCAGGTCGATGTCGATGTCGAACGGGACGGAGACCTTCAGCCGGTTGTGGTGAATTCCGGTGACCGTGTAGCTCTTGGTGACCGGATCGCGCTCGTACACGTAGACGACCGGCCGCTCGTCCTCTCCCGCCATCTCCACCAGCCAGAAGTGGTTGATCCCCGCGGCGGCGTACTTGCGTGGCTCGGTGTCGCGGTCGCGGGACTCCGATTCCGGCGAAACGACCTCCACGGCGAGGACGACATCGGTGGCTCGGAACGACGTCTGGCCGCGCTCGGTGACCGCCTCCGCGCGAAGCAGGGAGACGTCCGGCCCGGGCGCGTTCTTGCGATCGATGACGATGGTCATCTCGCGGCGGACCCTGAACCTCGGGGGCACCGTCCGGCGGAGGCCGCTTACCAGCAGGTCGATGACAATGCTGTGGAAATCTGCGGCTCGGCAGTCATGGTTCCTCCCATGGACGGGATCCTGCGGCCTGCCTCCCCACCGTAGCGGCCGCATCCCGATCACGTCACCACAGAGAGTGACCACCCCCTCACCCCCCGCCCCCACCCCCCGAAGCCCTACGCTAGAAGGCTGACCCACACGGTGGAGCCGCATGTCGATACCGCCCCGCGCACAGGAGTGAAATGGCCGTCAACCTGGTCAATGTCGAGAACGTCAGCAAGGTCTACGGCACCCGTGCCCTGCTGGACGGCGTCTCGCTCGGCGTGTCGGAAGGGGACCGGATCGGGGTCGTCGGACGCAACGGCGACGGGAAGACCACCCTCATCCGGATGCTCGCCAAGCTGGAGGACGCCGACACCGGAAGGATCACGCACTCCGGCGGGCTGCGGCTCGGCGTGCTCACCCAGCACGACTCCCTCGACCCCGCCGCCACCGTCCGCCACGAGGTGATCGGCGACATGGCCGACCACGAGTGGGCCGGCAACGCCAAGGTCCGGGACGTGCTCACCGGACTGTTCGGCGGGCTGGACCTGCCGGGCTTCCCCAAGGGGCTGGACACCGTCATCGGACCGCTCTCCGGTGGCGAGCGGCGCCGGATCGCGCTGGCCAAGCTGCTCATCGAGGAACAGGACCTGGTCGTCCTGGACGAGCCCACCAACCACCTCGACGTCGAGGGCATCGCCTGGCTCGCCGAGCACCTGCGGGGCCGGCGCTCGGCGCTGGTCTGCGTCACCCACGACCGCTGGTTCCTGGACCAGGTCTGCACCCGCATGTGGGACGTGCAGCGCGGCGACGTGTACGAGTACGAGGGCGGCTACTCGGACTACGTCTTCGCGCGCGCCGAGCGCGAGCGGATCGCCGCCACCGAGGAGGCCAAGCGGCAGAACCTGATCCGCAAGGAGCTGGCCTGGCTGCGGCGCGGCGCGCCCGCGCGGACCTCCAAGCCGCGCTTCCGGGTGGAGGCCGCCAACGAGCTGATCGCGGACGTGCCGCCGCCCCGGGACAGCAGCGAGCTGATGAAGTTCGCCTCCTCCCGGCTCGGCAAGACGGTCTTCGACCTGGAGGACATCACCCTCCAGGCCGGGCCGAAGGTGCTCCTCGAGCACGTCACCTGGCAGCTCGGTCCGGGCGACCGGATCGGCCTGGTCGGCGTCAACGGCGCCGGGAAGACCTCGCTGCTGCGCGCCATGGCCGCCGCCGCCCGCACCGAGGGCGAGGAACAGCCCGCCGGGGGCCGGATCTCCGTCGGCAGGACCGTCAAGCTCGCCTACCTCTCCCAGGAGGTCGCCGAACTCGACCCGACCTGGCGGGTGCTGGAGGCGGTGCAGAAGGTCCGCGAGCGCGTCGACCTCGGCAAGGGGCGCGAGATGACGGCCGGGCAGCTGTGCGAGACGTTCGGCTTCGGCAAGGAGAAGCAGTGGACGCCGGTCGGGGACCTCTCCGGCGGCGAGCGGCGGCGGCTCCAGCTGCTGCGGCTGCTCATGGACGAGCCCAACGTCCTCTTCCTGGACGAACCCACCAACGACCTCGACATCGAGACCCTGACCCAGCTGGAGGACGTCCTCGACGGCTGGCCCGGCTCGATGGTCGTCATCTCCCACGACCGGTTCTTCGTGGAGCGGACGACGGACCGGGTGTTCGCCCTGCTCGGCGACGGCACCCTGCGGATGCTGCCGCGCGGCATCGACGAGTACCTGGAGCGCCGCCGGCGCATGGAGGAGGCGGTCGCCGAGCGGTCCGCCGCCGCGGCGCCCAAGCCCGCCACGACGGAGAAGAGCGCCGCCGACCAGCGTGCCGCGAAGAAGGAACTCCAGAAGATCGAGCGCCAGTTGGACAAGCTCGCCGAGAAGGAGAGCAAGCTGCACGCGCGGATCGCCGACGACGCCACCGACTTCGCGAAGGTGGCCGAACTGGACGCCCAGCTGCGGGATCTCGCCGGGGAGCGCGAGGAACTGGAGCTGCGCTGGCTGGAACTGGCGGAGGACGCCTGACCCCCGCACCCGGCGCGCGAAGCGGGCGCGTGCGCCGGGTGAAGGGGGCGTGAAGGCGCGTAACGAGGGCATCACGGGCCGGTCCTCCCTTGGGAACAGGGGCGGGCGCGGCCCCGTGTGCCGTCGGTGCCGGTGATAGAAAGAGCCGTCTGAAAACCGTCTGAGAAACGGCCCAGAGCCGTCCGTCGCGTGCTGCGTGGCTAGAAATCAGTGAACGAGGGGGAAGAGCGCTGATGACCCAGCCGCCCGACCAGCCGCCGCACGGCGGTTACGGAACACCACAGGACCAGCCGCCGGGCCCGGGCGGCTTCGGCGCCCCCGAGCCCCCGCCCCCGCAGGGCGCCTTCGGCGCGCCCCAGCCCCCCGCCGGGTCTCCCCAGCCGCCCGCCGCGCCCCCGCGGGCGCCCGGCTTCGGCGCCCCGCAGGCGCCCCCGGCCCAGGCGGGATACGGCGCGCCCCAGCCCCCCACCGGGCCCCCGCAGCCCCAGCCGGGCTACGGCTACCCGCAGCAGCCCGGCCCGTACGGGGCCGCCCCGGACCCCTACGGCCGGCCGCAGCCGGGCCCCTACGGGTATCCGCAGCAGGCGCCGCCGCAGCCTGGCCCGTACGGCGCCCCGCAGCCCGGTTACGGCCCGCCGCCCCAGCCGCCGTACCCGGGCATGCCCGGGGCCGCGCCCGGCATACCCGGGGCCGCGCCGGCCTCCAGGAAGAAGACGGCCCTGATCATCGGGTCCGCGGTCGCCGCGCTGCTCGTCATAGGCGGCACGGTGTTCGCGGTCACCGGCGGCGACGACGAGGGCGGCGGCGGGAAGAAGCCCGTCGCCCGGCACAGCGACGGCCCGGTGCACTCCGCCACCGCCTCGCCGACGACCTCCGGCGGCGCGGACCCGGACCACCTCAACGACGGACGCGGGCCCGGCGAGGCCAGGGTGCTCTGGTACGCGCCGGCCCCCGACGCCCCCGCGTCCGGAGCCGACGCGCCCGGCATGTGGATCACCGGCGACACCGCGGTGAAGGCCGCGTACAAGCAGGTCTTCGCCTTCGGCACCGAGGACGGCCGCACCGCCTGGGGGCCGCTCTCCCTGCCGCAGAAGATCTGCGCGGTCACCCCGCACCAGTCGGCCGACGGCAAGGTCGTCGTGGCGTACATGAGCGGCGCCGGCGACCACGCCAAGTGCAACCAGCTCCAGCAGATCGACCTGCGCACCGGCGAGAAGGGCTGGAGCGGCGAGGTCGCCGACGGCGGCCTGTTCGACAGCGCGCTCACCATCGAGCTGACGGTCAGCGGAAAGACGCTGATGGTGGGCCGTTCCCAGTCGGGCACGGCGTACGACATCGGCAGCGGCAAGAAGCTGTACGACAAGAAGCGGTACGGCGCGGCCTGCTTCCCGGCCGCCTTCGCGGGCGGCACCGACCGGCTGATCCAGGTGTCCTCCTGCGGCGTCGGCACCTCCGACGAGCACGAGGAGCTCCAGGAGCTGGACCCGGCGAACGGCGCGGTGCGCTGGACGCAGAAGCTCAAGAAGGGCTGGGAGGTCGGCCGCGCCTACTCGGTCGACCCGCTCGTGGTCTACCTGACCAACCGCGACAAGAAGACCTGGAACATCTCCTCCTTCACCAAGGACGGCAAGTTCCGCTCCGAGGTCGCGGTGGACGAGAAGTTCGCCCCCCGCTGCGGCTGGGCGATCCTCGAACGCGAGCTGCAGGGCTGCCAGGGGGTCGCGGTGGACGCGGACACGCTCTACCTGCCCACCGACGCCACCGTCAGCGCCAACGAGATCGTGGCCGTCGGCCTCGCCGACGGCAAGGAGAAGTGGCGGGTGAAGTCCCCGTCCGACCGGCCGATGTACCCGCTGAAGAGCGAGGGCGGCAAGCTCGTCGCGTATGTGCAGCCGTCGTACGACACCGGCGGCCAGGTGGTGTCGGTGCCGACCGCCGGCTCCGCGCACCGGACGACCGGGCTGCTGCGCAACCCCCAGGGCGCCGCCGGCGTCGAGGGCGCCTTCTACGACGGTGTCCTCGACTGGAGCGGCGGGCGGCTGTTCGTCTCCTCGGGCCGGCTGTCCGGTGACGACGACTCCAAGGAGAAGCTGATCATGGCCTTCGGCAACTGAGCCGGGCGCCAGGTCCCGTCCTCCCCCGTCCCCTTCGCCGTCCGTCCGCCGAGCGTTTCACCGAGGTTCCCGTCGCCATGACCCAGCCGCCCCCGCCGCCACCCCATCAGCCGCCCCCGCCGGGCTCCGGCCACCCGCCGCAGCCGCCCCAGCCGGGCTACGGCTACCCGCCGCAGCCGCCGGCACCCGGATACGGCCCGCCCGGCGCGCAGCCCCACCCCTACGCCCAGCAGCCCCCGGCCTACGGCGCCCAGCAGCCGCCGGTCCAGCCCCCGGCGTTCGCCCCCCAGCCGGGCAACCCCTACGCCCAGCCCGCGCAGCCCCTGCGGGGGCCGCAGCCGGGATACGGGTATCCGGGCCCGGGACAGCCGCCGACCGTGCCGATGGCGCCGCCGCCCACGGCGGGCGGTGGCCGGCGCGGCACCACCGTGTTCATCGTGGTGGCGGCGGTCGTCGCCATCGCGCTGATCGTCGGCGGCGGCGTCTGGTACGCCACGTCCGCCGGGGACGACGGCCCCACCCACGACCCCGTCTCCTCGGCCGGCCGGACCGGCGGCACGAGCGGCGGTTCCGGAGACACCGGCGGCACCGGCGGCACCGGCGGCGGTGGCGGCAAGGAGAAGGCGCCGGACGATCCGGCCGCCAAGGTGCTCTTCGAGGTGCCGCTGCCCAAGGCGGACGACACGGTCGTCACCTCCGGCTCCTGGCTGACCGACACCGTGTACGCCAAGAGCGGCATCGCGGAGATCGCCGGCTACGACCCGGCCGACGGCTCCAAGCTGTGGACGGTCAAGCTGCCCGGCCCGGTCTGCGCGGCCGCCGACCACGTCGACGAGGACGGCCGGACGGCGGTCACCTTCCAGCCGAGGATGCCCGCGAAGGGCTCCTCCGCCGGATGCAGCCAGGTCGCCGCGATCGACCTGGCCGCGGGAAAGCGACTGTGGACCAAATCGGTCGCGTCCGGTGACTACCCGGTCACCTTCCAGAATGTGACGGTCGCCCAGCACACGGTCGCGGTCGGCAGCTCCGACGGCGGCGCCGCGTTCGACATCGGCTCCGGCAAGGCGCTGTGGCAGCCGAAGCCGGGCGACACCTGCGCCGACGCCGGGTACGGCGGTGGCACCCGGCTGGTCGCGGTCCGCAAGTGCGGCTCGTACGACGACCGGAAGCTGCACATCCAGACCATCGACCCGAAGACCGGCAAGGTGCTCTCCGAGTACCGGATGCCCGACGGCGTCGACTACGCGTCCGTCGTCTCCACCGACCCGCTGGTGGTGGCCGCCGACGTCGGCGACGCCGCCGGCGACGGCAGCGGGGTCTCGGACTACTTCTCCATCGACCACGAGACCGGCCGGCTGCTCGCCCGCATCGCCGCGCCCGGCGACACCTACGGGGGCCGCTGCGACGGCATCACCCGCATCGAGGGCTGCAACCAGGTCGTCGCCGGCAACGGCAGGCTGTACCTGATGACCGAGCCGCACGACGGCAAGGCCGAGTACAGCAGGACGAACGAGATCGTCGCCTTCGACCTCCGGACCGGCAAGCCGACCGGGCAGCGCGCCGAGGCCGGCGACGGCTACACGATCTCCCCGCTGCGCATGGACGGCGGCAACCTGCTGGCCTACAAGGCGCCGCCGTACAACAAGGGCGGCCAGGTCGTCAGCATCGACGGCGGCACCTTCAAGGCGGCCAAGCTGCTGGAGAACCCCGCCGAGCGCTCCGTGCACGAGGCGGAGACCAGTCTGCTGCCGGAGTACGCCGAACTGCTCTTCGGCAAGGGCCGCCTGTACATGGCGGCCCAGTTCGCCCACAAGCCCAACCGGACGTACGACAGGGAGTACCTGGTGATGGCGTTCGGTACGGGCGGCTGACCGGACGCGGGCGCCGTCCCCGGACTCGCCTGAACGAGTGAACTGCCTTGCGGTGCCCCGGATTTCATCGATCCGGGGCACTTCTCGTCTGGAGTGGCAGCGCGACGTCGAACAAGCGTGTAGCTTCCGGGGGCATGAAGCGCGGGGGTGCCGGGGGACTGGGGGGGTTGCTCTATGGGAGTGCGGCTCATGGTCGTCGACGACCACCGCCTGCTCGCGGAGGCGCTGGCGTCGGCGCTCAAGCTGCGCGGGCACCGGGTGGTCGCCGCGGCGGCACCGGCCGCGGGCGCGGCGGACCTGGTGATCGCGCGGGCGCCCGAGGTGTGCCTGCTGGGCACGGCGGCCCCGGCCGAGCCGGGCGTCTTCGACCCGGTCGTCAAGATCAAGCGGGAGCGTCCGCAGGTCGCGGTGGTGGTGCTGGGTCCGGTGCCGTCGCCGCGCGGGATCGCGGCGGCCTTCGCGGCGGGCGCGTCGGGGTACGTACGGCACGACGAGCGGATCGAGGGCGTCGAGCGGGCCCTCATGAAGGCCCGGGCCGGGGAGGCGGCGGTGGCCCCGCAACTGCTCCAGGGGGCGTTCGGCGAGCTGCTGAACCCGGCGGCGCAGCCCGATGACGAGGCCCAGCGGCTGCTGGAGATGCTGACCCCGCGCGAGGTGGAGGTCCTGGTCCGGGTCGCCGACGGCGAGGACACCCGACTGATCGCGGCGGGCATGGGCATCGCCCCCAGCACGGCCCGCACCCACGTGCAGCGGGTCCTGATGAAACTGGGCGTGGGCTCGAGGCTGGAGGCGGCGGCCCTGGCCGCCCGCACGGGCTTACTGGAGCGGGCGGGCCCACGCCCGGGGCCGGCCCGGGGATAGCCGGGTGGGCGCGGGGACGGGCAGGCGGCGCGGGGGCGGCCGACGGCACCGCGCCCCGCGGCCGGCGTACGGCGTCAGCTCCCCGGGTGCTCCTGCGCCCGCTCCTCCTCCACCGGCACCGGTGGGGGAGTGGGCCGCAGCTTCAGCCACGTCAGGAAGAAGATCCCCAGCAGCAGCATGCCGATCCCGGTCCACAGGTTGATGTTGATGCCCTCGGCCTTGTCGATCGCGGCCTGGGAGTCGGTGATGCCCGCGATCGTGACGATGACGCCGTAGACCACGAACAGCCCGCCGATGATGCGGCGCAGGTCGAAGATGCGCGCCGCCGTCGCGGACTTGGTCTCCAGCTCGGAGACCTCCCGCTGGACGTCGTGCTCGGTGGGGTGCGGCGGACGGTGTTCGGGACGCTCGGTCATGGTTTCCTCGATCCTCCCGCGTCAGAACGAGAACGGGACGTAGCAGACGGCGGCCAGGACGACCGCGCCCCAGCCCAGCAGGGCCGGCTTGCGGTACCAGGCGTCGTCGCCCTCGGCGGGCGGTTCGGACATGCCGGGGGAGCGGGTGCCGTAGACCAGGCCCTCCAGCTCCTTCGCCGGCTTCGGCTTGGTGAACAGGGACATCGCGATCATCACGACCGCGCCGGCGACGAAGCCCGCGATCGCGGAGACGAAGTTGGCGCCCTGGTCGGAGGGGATGGAGAGGATGCCCTTCTTGTAGAAGACGAAGTAGTTGATCATCGCCGCGGTGGTGCCGGCGAGCAGGCCCCAGAAGCCGGACTTGGCGGACGCGCGCTTCCAGAACATGCCGACGATGAAGACGACGAACATCGGCACGTTGAAGAAGGAGAACAGCGTCTGGAGGTAGCTCATGATGTTCGAGAACGAGGACGCCAGGAACGCCGTGCCGACGGAGGCGCAGACGCCGATCACGGTGATCAGCCGGCCGAACCGCACGTAGTAGCCGTCCTCGCGGCCGCGCACGACGTACTTCGCCCAGATGTCGTTGGTGAAGACCGTGTTGAACGACGACACGTTCGCCGCCATGCCCGCCATGAAGGCCGCCAGCAGACCGGTGACGGCGATGCCGAGCACGCCGTTGGGCAGCAGTTCCTGCATCAGGTAGGGGATGGCGTCGTTGTACTGGAGCCCGGACTTCGCGGTGCCGATCGTCGGCACGAGCGCGGCGGCGACCAGCCCCGGGATCATCACCAGGAAGACGATGAAGATCTTCGGGAAGGCGGCGATGAGCGGGGTCCGCTGCCCGGCGGAGAGGTTCTTCGCGGACAGGGCGCGCTGCACCTCGGCGAAGTTGGTGGTCCAGTAGCCGAAGGAGAGCACGAAGCCGAGGCCGAGGACGATGGTGAGCCAGTTGGCGCCGAGCGGGTTGGCCTCGCCGATGCCGGTGCCGCCCCAGGCCGTGGTGAAGTCGGCGCCGTGCTGCGCGGTGAGCTTGTCGGTCAGGCCGTCCCAGCCGCCGACCTTCTTCAGGCCGAGCACGGTGATGGGGATGAGCGCGGCGAGGATGACGAAGAACTGGAGCACCTCGTTGTAAATCGCCGAGGACAGTCCGCCCAGGGTGATGTAACCGAGCACCAGGGCGCCGGCGACGAGGATGGCGACCCACTTCGGCCAGCCGAGCAGGGCCTCGACCACGAGGGCGAGGGCGTAGAGGTTGACGCCGGCGATCAGCACCGCGGCGAAGGCGAAGAGCGCCGAGCTGAGCAGGTGGGCGGCCTTGTCGAAGCGCAGCAGCAGGAACTCGGGGACCGAGCGGACCTTGCTGCCGTAGTAGAAGGGCATCATCACCAGGCCGAGGAAGACCATGGCGGGGATGGCGCCGATCCAGTACCAGTGGACGGTGTAGGCGCCGTACTGGGCGCTGTTGGCGGCCATGCCCAGGATCTCGGTGGCCGCCAGGTTCGCCGAGATGAAGGCGAGGCCGGTGATCCAGGCGGGCAGCGAGCGTCCGGAGAGGAAGAAGTCGAGGCTGGTCTTGACCGAGCGGCGGGCGGCGAGGCCGATGCCGAGGACGACGACGAAGTAGATCGCCAGGATCGCGTAGTCCAGCCAGTTGGTGGGGAGCCGTAGCTCCGCCGCCAGGGTGGGGGCGTATGTGGGGGTTTGCATGAGAACTCGCTTCGTTGCGCGAACTGATCCAGAGCGGAACCTACGCCGCCGTGTTCGGTATTTGAACACTTCGACTGGTGTTCTTTGTTTGATTGTGATCGAGCGCGGGCGTTGTCGAGTTGTGGTCTGTTATGTTTGATTGTGTTGAGTGATGGCGTGGGGGACGTGGAGGAGTCAGGCGTGAAGAAGACCTCGACCCGGCTGGCCGACGGTCGTGAGCTGATCTACTACGACCTGCGGGACGACACCGTGCGCGACGCGGTGGACCGGCGCCCGCTGGACCGTACGGTCACCACGTCCGAGATCCGGCGCGACCCGCTGCTCGGCGACAGCGTCGCCGTCGCCTCGCACCGCCAGGGCCGCACCTACCACCCGCCGGCCGACGAGTGCCCGTTGTGCCCGACGCACGGCGACCGGCTCAGCGAGATCCCCGACTCCTCGTACGACGTCGCCGTCTTCGAGAACCGCTTCCCCTCCCTCGCGGGCGACTCCGGCCGCTGCGAGGTCGTCTGCTTCACCTCCGACCACGACGCCTCCTTCGCCGACCTCACCCCCCGGCAGGCCCGCCTGGTGCTGGACGCGTGGACGGACCGCACCGCGGAGCTGTCCCACCTGCCCTCCGTGGAGCAGGTGTTCTGCTTCGAGAACCGCGGCGCCGAGATCGGGGTGACCCTGGGCCACCCGCACGGGCAGATCTACGCCTACCCCTTCACCACCCCCCGCACGGCGTTGATGCTCCGCTCGCTCGCCGCCCACCAGGAGGCGACCGGCGGGGAGAACCTGTTCGACGCGGTCCTGGAGAGGGAACTCGCCGGTGAGCGGGTCGTCCTCGAGGGTGAACACTGGGCGGCCTTCGTGCCGTACGCGGCCCACTGGCCGTACGAGGTCCACCTGTACCCCAAGCGCCGCGTGCCCGATCTGCTCGCGCTGGACGAGGCGGCACGCACAGAGTTCCCCCAGGTGTATCTGGAACTCTTGAAGCGGTTCGACCGGATCTTCGGCGAGGGTGAGCCTCCGACGCCGTACATCGCGGCCTGGCACCAGGCCCCGTTCGGCACGCTGGAGGAGTTCGACGGCGTGACGCGCGACGACTTCGCGCTCCACCTCGAGCTTTTCACCATCCGCCGTACTTCCGGCAAGCTGAAGTTCCTCGCGGGTTCCGAGTCCGGCATGAACGTGTTCATCAACGACGTGCCGCCGGAGCGCGCGGCCGAGCGACTGCGAGAGGTAGCGAGTTCATGAAGTACCTGGTGACGGGTGGCGCGGGTTACGTCGGCAGTGTCGTGGCCCAGCACCTGCTGGAGGCCGGGCACGAGGTCACCGTCCTGGACAACCTCTCCACCGGCTTCCGCGCGGGCGTGCCCGCCGGCGCCGCCTTCGTCGAGGGCGACATCCGCGACGCCGCCAAGTGGCTCGACCCCTCCTTCGACGGCGTGCTGCACTTCGCGGCGTTCTCGCAGGTCGGCGAGTCGGTGCAGCAGCCGGAGAAGTACTGGGACAACAACGTCGGCGGCAGCATGGCGCTGCTCGCGGCGATGCGCGAGGCCGGTGTGCGCAGGCTGGTGTTCTCCTCCACCGCCGCCACCTACGGAGAGCCCGAGCAGACCCCCATCCGGGAGACCGCCCCGACGCGGCCCACCAGCCCCTACGGCGCCTCCAAGCTCGCCGTCGACCACATGATCACCGGCGAGGCGCACGCCCACGGCCTGGCCGCGGTCTCCCTGCGCTACTTCAACGTGGCCGGCGCCTATGGCGCCTGCGGCGAGCGGCACGACCCCGAGTCGCACCTCATCCCGCTGGTCCTCCAGGTCGCCCAGGGCCGCCGCGACGCCATCTCGGTCTACGGCGACGACTACCCCACCCCCGACGGCACCTGCGTCCGCGACTACATCCACGTGGCGGACCTGGCCGACGCCCATCTGCTGGCCCTGGGCGCCGCCGCCCCCGGCGAGCACCTGATCTGCAACCTCGGCAACGGCAACGGCTTCTCCGTCCGCGAGGTCATCGAGACCGTCCGCGAGGTCACCGGCCACCCGATCCCCGAGGTGACCGCGGGGCGCCGGGGCGGCGACCCGGCGGTCCTGGTCGCCTCCGCGGACACCGCCCGCGAGAAGCTGGGCTGGAACCCGACCCGCGCGGACCTCGCGGGCATCGTCGCGGACGCGTGGGAGTTCGCGCAGAGCATCACAAGGGAGCACTAGTGGGGGCACAGCAGGTCGCGGACCGCTTCGCCGAGCTGTACGGCGCCCGGCCGGAGGGCGTCTGGGCGGCGCCGGGCCGGGTCAACCTGATCGGCGAGCACACCGACTACAACGACGGCTTCGTCATGCCGTTCGCGCTGCCGCACCAGGCGCTCGCGGCGGTCTCCCGCCGCACCGACGGCGTCCTGCGCCTGCACTCGGCGGACATCGGGGGCGGGGTCGCCGAGCTGCGCCTGGACGCCCTCGAGCCCGGGACCGACCAGGACTGGACGGCGTACCCGGCGGGCGTCGTCTGGGCGCTGCGCGAGGCGGGTCACGAGATCACCGGCGCCGACGTCCACCTGGCGTCCACGGTGCCCACCGGCGCGGGCCTGTCCTCCTCCGCCGCCCTGGAGGTCGTGATCGCGCTCGCGCTGAGCGACCTCAACGGCCTGGGCCTGGAGCGCTGGCGGCTGGCCCGGCTCTGCCAGCGCGCCGAGAACGTCTACGTCGGCGCGCCGACCGGCATCATGGACCAGACGGCGTCGGCCTGCTGCGAGCAGGGCCACGCGCTGTTCCTGGACACCCGCGACCTGTCCCAGCGGCAGATCCCCTTCGACCTCGCGGCCCGGGGACTGCGGCTGCTGGTGGTGGACACCCAGGTCAAGCACGCGCACAGCGGCGGCGAGTACGGCAAGCGCCGGGCCGGCTGCGAGAAGGGCGCGGCCCTGCTCGGCGTCGACGCCCTGCGCGACATCCCGTACGACGGCCTGGACGCGGCCCTCGCCCGCCTCGGCGACGAGGAGGAGGTCGTCCGCCTGGTCCGGCACGTGGTCACGGAGGACGAGCGGGTCGAGCGCACGGTCGCCCTGCTGCGGGCCGGCGACCCCCGCGCCATCGGCCCCGTCCTCACCGAGGGCCACGCCTCCCTGCGCGACGACTTCCGCGTCTCCTGCCCGGAACTGGACCTGGTCGTCGACACCGCCCTGGCCCACGGCGCCCTCGGCGCCCGCATGACCGGCGGCGGCTTCGGCGGCTCGGCGATCGTCCTCGCCCAGGCCGCGGACGTCGACACCCTGACGAAGGCGATCGAGGAGGCCTTCGCCGCGGCCGGCCACACGGCTCCGCGCGTCTTCGAGGCGGTCCCCTCGCCGGGCGCCCGGCGCCTTGTCTGAGAGGTCCCGTCAGCCCAGTCGCTTCGTCAGGGTGTACTCCGTGATCCCCGGGGGGTAGTCGGGGATCACGCAGACCACCTCGTAGCCCTGTTCGCGGTAGAAGCCGGGGGCCTGGAAGTCCCAGGTCTCCAGGCGGGCAGAGGCGCAGCCGCGGGCGACGGCCAGGCGTTCCGCCTCGGCGAGCAGGCGGGAGCCGAGGCCCGCGCCGCGGTGACGGGCGTCGACCCACAGGTAGGTGATGTGCAGCCAGGCCGTCCAGGTGTGGCCGACCAGGCCGCCCGCCAGGCCGCCGGCGGAGTCCAGCGCCCACACGTGCAGGGGTGCCTCGCGTTCGCCGGCGGTGCCGCGCAGCGCGGCGAGCACCGGGGACGCGGCCGTGTTGGTCTCCCGCAGCCGCGAGCGGAGCAGATCACGTCGGGCCTTGTCGACTTCCGCCTCAATACGAAACATGCGGCACACCATAAACGCGCCGGACGGCCAGTTCTGCAAATCTCCTTCCGCTGCGTGCTGCCATCCGTACTCTGTGGAACAGCACCGGTGGGGGCCGGTGCCGCTCAGGGGGCGAGACAGGCGGGTGCGGCGCCCGCGGTGGGGCAGCGGTCTCCGTGACGGCGGCGGCCGTACGGCGCGTGTCCCCGCCCACGGATGCCGCATCCGGACGAGTCGTCGTTCTCCGCATGTTCTCCCGGTATTGCCGGACCCGCCTGTTTCCGGAGCCTTCCGGACCTTGGACATCCCCTGCTCCACGCGGAGCCCGGGGAAGGGGGTTAC
Organism: Streptomyces sp. NPDC029296; assembly: GCF_055569255.1. Classification (NCBI taxonomy): domain Bacteria; kingdom Bacillati; phylum Actinomycetota; class Actinomycetes; order Kitasatosporales; family Streptomycetaceae; genus Streptomyces; species Streptomyces sp. NPDC029296. The sequence goes on along the minus strand of NZ_JBVHXT010000008.1, from coordinate 83,046 downwards.
GTGGTTCGTATCCGAGTCCTCGTCGTCGACGACCACCGCATCTTCGCCGAGTCGCTGGCCGCCGCCCTGGCCGCCGAACCGGACGTCGACGTCTTCGCCGCCGGCAGCGGCCCGGCCGCGCTGCGCTGCCTGGAACGGGCGGCCGGCGAGGGCCGCCGCTACGACGTCCTGCTGGTCGACGCCGACCTGGGCGGCCCCCCGCCCGGCGCCCGCCCGGCCGTACCGGTGCGCGACGGCAACGAGGAGGGCCTGGTCGACGGCATCTCCCTGGTCGCCGGGGTGCGCACCGCCCAGCCCGGCGTGCGCAGCGTCGTCCTCGCCGAGAAGGACGACCCGCGCCGCGCGGCCCTCGCCCTCCAGGCCGGCGCCTGCGGCTGGGTCGCCAAGGACTGTTCGCTGTCCCGGCTGCTGACGGTGATACGGGGCGTGCTACGCGACGAGACGCATCTGCCGCCCGCGCTGCTCACGGGGGTGCTGAAGGAGCTGACGGCGGCCCGCCGGCACCGCACCGAGAGCGAGCGGCTGGTGGAGTCCCTCACCCCCAGGGAACGGGAGGTGCTGCGCTGCATGGTCGCCGGGCTCGGCCGCAAGGCCGTCGCGGAACGGCTGTTCCTGTCCCCGCACACCGTCCGCACCCATATGCAGAACGTCCTCGGCAAACTGGGCGTCCACTCCACGCTGGCCGCCGTGGCGCTCGCCCGGCGGGCCGGGGTGGGCCCGGCGGACCTAACCGGGGATGTTGTCGAACGGGGCGGTCAGCTGGCGTAGCAGCCCGGCCAGTTCGCCGCGCTGGGCGCGGGACAGCTCGGCGAGGATCGCCCGTTCCTGCTCCAGCAGTCCCGCCAGCGCCTGGTCCGCGCGGTCCCGGCCCTCGTCGGTCAGCCGGACCAGCACCCCCCGCCGGTCGCTGGGGTCGGGCAGCCGCTCCACCAGGCCCTTCTTCGCCAGCCGGTCGATACGGTTGGTCATCGTGCCGGAGGTGACCAGGGTCTGCGTCAGCAACTGGCCGGGGGAGAGCTGGTACGGCGTGCCCGCGCGCCGCAGCGCGGTCAGCACGTCGAACTCCCAGGGCTCGAGCTGGTGCTCGGCGAAGGCGAGCCGGCGCGCACGGTCCAGGTGCCGGGCGAGCCGGCTGACCCGGCTCAGTACTTCCAGCGGCTCCACGTCGAGGTCGGGGCGCTCCCGGCGCCACGCTGCGACCAGCCGATCGACCTCGTCCTCCATGGAGATCAGTGTAGTGGTTGTGTCGACGTGAAGTCTCTTGACATCGACTCTCTTGACGTCGAGAGATCTGTGGGGGGAAGGTGGAGGACATGACCCCTCCCCGCCCGGTCCCCCCACCCCGCTGGGACCCCGCCCAGTACCTGCGCCACGCCGGTCACCGCGCCCGCGCCTTCACCGACCTCCTCGCCCGCGTCCCCGGCCCGCCCCGCGACCGGCCCCGCGTCGCCGACCTCGGCTGCGGCCCCGGCAACGTCACCGCCCTGCTCGCCGGGCGCCTGCCCGCCGCCCGCGTCACGGGCTACGACAACTCGCCCGAGATGCTCGACCGGGCCCGCGCCGATCACGAGGGGCCGACCGCGGGCGGCGGCCGGCTCGACTTCGCCCACGCCGACGTACGGACCTGGACGCCCGGGGAGCCGTACGACCTGATCGTCTCCAACGCCACCCTGCAATGGGTGCCGGGCCACGCCGACCGGTTCGCGGGCTGGATCGCCGCCCTGGAACCCGGCGGCGCCCTCGCCTTCCAGGTCCCCGACAACCTCGACGCCCCGCTGCACGCGCTGCTGCGCGGCCTCGCCGCCGCGCCCCGCTGGCGCTCCCGCCTCGCCGGCGTCCCGCGCGGCACGGACTCCGTGCACCCGCCCGGCTTCTACCTGGACCGCCTCGCCCGCCTCGGCTGCGCGGCCGACGTGTGGCAGACCACCTACCAGCACGTCCTCCAGGGCGAGGACCCGGTGCTCGACTGGGTGAAGGGGACCGGGCTGCGCCCCGTCCTGACCGCGCTGGCCGACGATCCCGGGGCCCGCGAGGCGTTCCTCGCCGAGTACCGGGATCTGCTGCGCACCGCCTATCCGAGCGCTCCCTACGGCACGGTCCTGCCGTTCCGCCGGCTGTTCGCGGTCGCCGTGAAACCGTCGGGATGAGGCCCTCGGGCCGGGTCCGCGGCCCCGAAGGCGCCGGGGCCGCGGCCCCGAAGGCGTGCCGCGAGCCCGGCCTACGCCTTGCGGTGGCCTATCAACCGCGGCTTCGGCTCCAGCCCGTCCAGGCCGTGCCAGGCCAGGTTCACCAGATGCGCCGCCACCTCCGCCTTCTTCGGCCGGCGCACGTCCAGCCACCACTGCCCGGTCAGCGCCACCATCCCGACCAGCGCCTGGGCGTACAGCGGGGCGAGCTTCGGATCGAAACCCCGCGACTTGAACTCGCGGCCCAGGATGTCCTCCACCTGGGTGGCGATGTCGGAGATCAGGGACGCGAAGGACCCCGTGGACTGCGGGATGGGGGAGTCGCGGACCAGGATGCGGAACCCGTCCGTGTACTCCTCGATGTAGTCCAGCAGCGCGAACGCCGCCTGTTCGCACAGCTCACGCGGGTGCCCGGCCGTCAGCGAGCCGGTGACCATGTCCAGCAGCCGGCGCATCTCCCGGTCCACCACCACCGCGTACAGCCCCTCCTTCCCGCCGAAGTGCTCGTACACCACCGGCTTGGACACCCCGGCCTTCGCCGCGATCTCCTCCACCGACGTGCCCTCGAAGCCCTTCGCCGCGAAAAGGGTGCGACCGATCTCCAGCAACTGCTGGCGGCGCTCGGCACCGGTCATACGGGTCCGGCGGGTCCGCCGCTGCTTGTCGTTGCCTGGATTGCTGCTGGAGTCGGTCGCCACGGCGTCAATCATGCCGCCTCGGCGGATTCCCTCCGGCGCCGGGAACCGCCTTCCCCGGTGTCACGCCGCGAATCGATGCGCGAGCGTGACGGCCAGCGCACGTCGTACGCCCAGCCCAGCTGCTCGAACCAGCGGATGAACCGCGCCGAGGAGTCCAGCTGGCCGCGCATCACCCCGTGCCGCGCCGAGGTCGGGTCGGCGTGGTGCAGGTTGTGCCAGGACTCGCCGCAGGACAGGATCGCCAGCCACCACACATTGCCCGAGCGGTCCCGCGATTTGAACGGCCGCTTGCCCACCGCGTGGCAGATCGAGTTGATCGACCACGTCACATGGTGCAACAGCGCCACCCGGACGAGTGAACCCCAGAAGAACGCGGTGAACGCGCCCCACCACGACATCTTCACCAGCCCGCCGATCAGCGGCGGCAGCAGCAGCGACACCAGCGTCCACAGCACGAACTGCCGGGAGATCGCCCGCATCGCCGGATCCTTGACCAGGTCCGGGGCGTACTTCTCCTGCGGGGTCTGCTCCTCGTCGAACATCCAGCCGATGTGCGCCCACCACAGGCCCTTCATCAGCGCCGGGACCGTCTCCCCGAACCGCCACGGAGAGTGCGGATCGCCCTCGGCGTCGGAGAACTTGTGATGCCTGCGGTGATCGGCCACCCACCGCACCAGCGGGCCCTCCACCGCCAGCGAGCCCATGATCGCCAGCGCGATCCGCAGGGGCCGCTTGGCCTTGAACGAGCCATGGGTGAAGTACCGGTGGAAACCGATCGTGATGCCGTGGCACCCGAGGAAGTAGAAGAACACCAGCAGGCCCAGATCGAGCCAGCTCACCCCCCATCCCCAGGCCAGCGGCACCGCCGCCACCAGCGCCAGGAACGGCACCGTGATGAAGAGCAGCAGCGTGATCTGCTCGATCGAACGCTTCCGCTCACCGCCCAGCGTGGCGGAAGGAACAGGTGTGTCGGTGGCCTCGCGGGCCTCGTCGATCACATCGGAACTTGAGGTCATACGCGTCCCCTGTGGGGTCGAGGGTCCAGTCGGATGCCGGGGGCCGCCGGGACCGGGCGGGACTCGACGGCGCTTCCCTACGGTTCCGTAACCTACGGCATCGTAAGTATGGCAGCGCGTCACGCCGCGGCAAGAGCCCCAGACCCTGCGCGTCCACATCGCCACCTATCCTTGGAACCGGTCGGACAGCGCGGTCCGCTGAAGTTTCCTTCCCGGACGCCACGGCCCGTATGCGGCGCCCCGCCGCGCGCGGTGGCCGGCCGGGTTCCCCGCCAGCCGAGCTTCAACACTGCAAGGAGCCGCAACCTGTGAGCAGTGCCGACGACCAGACCACCACAACCGGCAGCGAGCTGCGCGCCGACATCCGCCGGCTGGGCGACCTCCTGGGCGAGACCCTCGTCCGGCAGGAGGGCCCCGAACTCCTCGAACTGGTCGAGAAGGTCCGCCGCCTCACCCGCGAGGACGGCGAAGCCGCCGCCGAGCTGCTGCGTGGCACCGAACTGGAGACCGCGGCCAAGCTGGTCCGCGCCTTCTCCACCTACTTCCACCTCGCCAACGTCACCGAGCAGGTGCACCGCGGCCGCGAGCTGCGCGCCCGCCGCGCCGCCGAGGGCGGCCTGCTCTCCCGCACCGCCGACCGGCTCAAGGACGCCGACCCCGAGCACCTGCGCCAGGCCGTGCAGAACCTCAACGTCCGCCCGGTCTTCACCGCCCACCCCACCGAGGCCGCCCGCCGGTCCGTCCTCAACAAGCTGCGGCGCATCGCGGCCCTCCTGGACACCCCCGTCCTCGACACCGACCGGCGCCGCCACGACGTCCGCCTCGCCGAGAACATCGACCTCGTCTGGCAGACAGACGAGCTGCGCGTCGTACGCCCCGAACCCTCCGACGAGGCCCGCAACGCCATCTACTACCTGGACGAACTGCACGCCGGCGCCGTCGGCGACGTCCTGGAGGACCTGACCGCGGAACTGGAACGCGTCGGCGTCAAGCTCCCCGACGACACCCGCCCGCTCACCTTCGGCACCTGGATCGGCGGCGACCGCGACGGCAACCCCAACGTCACCCCCCAGGTCACCTGGGACGTCCTCATCCTCCAGCACGAACACGGCATCAACGACGCCCTGGAGATGATCGACGAGCTGCGCGGCCTGCTCTCCAACTCCATCCGCTACACCGGAGCCACCGAAGAGCTGCTGGACTCCCTCAAGACCGACCTGGAGCTGCTCCCCGAGATCAGCCCCCGCTACAAGCGCCTGAACGCCGAGGAGCCCTACCGGCTCAAGGCCACCTGCGTCCGGCAGAAGCTGGTCAACACCAAGCGGCGCCTCGCCAAGGGCACCCCCCACGAGGACGGCCGCGACTACCTCGGCACCGGCGAGCTGCTGAACGACCTCAGGATCATCCAGGCCTCCCTGCGCGAACACCGCGGCGGCCTGTTCGCCGACGGCCGCCTGGCCCGCACCATCCGCACCCTGGCCGCCTTCGGCCTCCAGCTCGCCACCATGGACGTCCGCGAGCACGCCGACGCCCACCACCACGCCCTCGGCCAGCTCTTCGACCGGCTCGGCGAGGAGTCCTGGCGCTACGCCGACATGCCCCGCGAGTACCGGGCCAAGCTCCTCGCCAAGGAACTGCGCTCCAGGAGGCCGCTCGCCCCGAGCCCGGCCCCCGTCGACGCCGCCGGCGAGAAGACCCTCGGCGTCTTCCAGACGGTCCGGAAGGCCCTGGAGGTCTTCGGCCCCGAGGTCATCGAGTCCTACATCATCTCCATGTGCCAGGGCGCCGACGACGTCTTCGCCGCCGCCGTCCTCGCCCGCGAGGCCGGCCTCCTCGACCTGCACGCCGGCTGGGCGAAGATCGGCATCGTCCCGCTGCTGGAGACCACCGACGAACTGAAGGCCGCCGACACCATCCTGGAGGACATGCTCTCCGACCCGTCCTACCGGCGCCTGGTCGCGCTGCGCGGGGACGTCCAGGAGGTCATGCTCGGCTACTCCGACTCCTCCAAGTTCGGCGGCATCACCACCAGCCAGTGGGAGATCCACCGCGCCCAGCGCCGGCTGCGCGACGTCGCCCACCGCTACGGCGTCCGCCTGCGCCTCTTCCACGGCCGCGGCGGCACCGTCGGCCGCGGCGGCGGCCCCTCCCACGACGCCATCCTCGCCCAGCCCTGGGGCACCCTGGAGGGCGAGATCAAGGTCACCGAGCAGGGCGAGGTCATCTCCGACAAGTACCTCATCCCCTCCCTCGCCCGGGAGAACCTGGAACTGACGGTCGCGGCCACCCTGCAGGCCTCCGCCCTGCACACCGCGCCCCGCCAGTCCGACGAGGCCCTCGCCCGCTGGGACGCGGCCATGGACGTCGTCTCCGACGCCGCCCACGCCGCCTACCGGCGCCTCGTCGAGGACCCGGACCTGCCCACGTACTTCCTCGCGTCGACCCCGGTCGACCAGCTCGCCGACCTGCACCTGGGCTCCCGGCCCTCCCGCCGCCCCGGCTCCGGCGTCTCGCTCGACGGCCTGCGCGCCATCCCGTGGGTGTTCGGCTGGACCCAGTCCCGGCAGATCGTCCCCGGCTGGTTCGGCGTCGGCTCCGGCCTGAAGGCCCTGCGCGAGGCCGGCCTGGACACCGTCCTCGACGAGATGCACCAGCAGTGGCACTTCTTCCGCAACTTCATCTCCAACGTCGAGATGACCCTCGCCAAGACGGACCTGCGGATCGCCCAGCACTACGTCGACACCCTCGTCCCCGACCAGCTCCGCCACGTCTTCGACACCATCAAGGCCGAACACGAGCTGACCGTCGCCGAGGTCCTGAAGGTCACCGGCGAGAAGGAACTGCTGGACGCCCAGCCCGTCCTCAAGCAGACCTTCGCCATCCGCGACGCCTACCTGGACCCCATCTCCTACCTCCAGGTCGCCCTGCTCAAGCGGCAGCGCGACGCCGCCGCGGCCGGCGTCAACCCCGACCCGCTGCTCTCCCGCGCCCTGCTCCTCACCGTCAACGGCGTGGCGGCCGGCCTGCGCAACACCGGCTGACCCCCGCCGGAAAAGGGTGCCCCCGGGATCGTACGACCCCGGGGGCACCCCCGTTTCCCCGGCTCGACGCGCGCTCAGCGCACCGCCACGAACGCCGCCGTCAGCAGCCCCGCGCCGGCCAGCCCCAGCACCCACGCCGGACGCGCCAGCCGCATCCCGCCCGCGACCACCACCGACGCCAGCAGCAGCGCCCCGCCCAGCGGCAGCCAGGCCAGCAGAATCCCCGCCGCACCGGACCGCACCGCCTCCCCCGTGCCCGGCTTCAGCACCACGTCGTACGTCGCCCCCGTACGCACCGCCACGGACCTCGCCAGCTCCACGCGGGCCCGTGCCCGCCCCCCGGCCGACGCCGGCGTGAACGGCCCCGTACAGGCGTCCCCGGCACACCGCGTCACCTTCACCGTCCCGGACTCACGCCCCTTCGCCAGCAGCACGTGCTGCGCGGTCCCCCAGGAACCCCACACCCCGGCGAACAGGATCAGCGCGGCGAGCGCTCCCATCGCGGCGACCCGGCCGAACCGCAGCGCGGTCCCGGACGCCCGACGAGCGGTACGGACGGTGGCAGGCATGGCCGGGATCATTGGCCATACCCCTACGGCCGGTCAACTCCGGTGGGCGGCCCGACCGGACACGTCAGGAGTTGTACGCGCTCTGCGCCCGCTCCAGCCCCTCCGCCACCAGACACTCCACCGCGTCCGCCGCACGGTCCACGAAGAAGTCCAGCTCCTTGCGCTCCGCCGACGCGAAATCCTTCAGCACGAAATCGGCCACCTGCATCCGCCCCGGCGGCCGGCCGATCCCGAACCGCACCCGGTGGTAATCCGGCCCCATCGCCTTCGTCATCGACTTCAGGCCGTTGTGCCCGTTGTCCCCGCCGCCCAGCTTCAGCCGCAGCGTGCCGTAGTCGATGTCCAGCTCGTCATGGACCGCCACGATGTTCCCCACCGGAACCTTGTAGAAGTCCCGCAGCGCGTTCACCGGACCACCGGACAGATTCATGAACGACATCGGCTTCGCCAGGATCACCCGACGGCTCGCCGGCCCGGCCGGGCCGATCCGCCCCTCCAGCACCTGCGCCTGCGCCTTGCCCGCCCGCTTGAACTTCCCCCCGATCCGCTCCGCGAGCAGGTCCGCCACCATGAAACCGGCATTGTGCCGGTTCATCGCGTACTCCGGCCCCGGATTGCCGAGCCCGACGATCAGCCAGGGCGCACTGGCGGGAGTGGTCACGTCCATCTCTCCTTGATACGCGCCAGCCGCTGCCCCCCCGGGGGAAACAGCGGCTGACGAAACGACGACTACGAGGATCAGGCCTCGGCGGACTCACCCTCGGCGGACTCGCCCTCGGACTCCTCGGCCTGGGCGGCCAGGACCTGAAGGACGACCGTGTCCTCCTCGACGGCCAGCGTGGTGCCGGCCGGCAGGGGGATGTCCTTGGCGAGGACGGAGGCACCGGCCGCCAGGCCCTCGACGGACACGGTGACCGACTCCGGGATGTGCGTGGCCTCGGTCTCGACCGGCAGCGCGTTCAGCACGTGCTCCAGCAGGTTGCCGCCGGGCGCCAGCTCACCCTCGGTGTGCACGAAGATGTCGACGTTGACCTTCTCGCCACGCTTGACCAGCAGCAGGTCCACGTGCTCCAGGAAACCCTTCAGCGGGTCACGCTGCACGGCCTTCGGGATCGCCAGCTCGTTGGACTTGCCGTCGATGTCCAGGGAGATCAGGACGTTCGGCGTGCGCAGCGCCAGCAGCAGCTCGTGACCCGGCAGGGTCAGGTGCACCGGCTCGGTGCCGTGGCCGTACAGAACGACCGGCACCTTGTTGTCACGGCGGATGCGACGGGCCGCACCCTTGCCGAACTCGGTGCGGGTCTCGGCGGCGAGCTTCACCTCGGACATATGGATCACTCCTCGTAGGAACTCGGAACGGACGTGGTCACCCGGCCACGAACGGCCTGCTACGAAGAGCGCGTCGATAACGGACCGCCGTATTCGCAGACGCGAGTACGGCCTCCCTCGCCGAGCAACTCAGGCAGTCTACTCGGAGGGGGAGGCCGCACCCAAAAGGATCACCACCGGCCCGCACCACGGACCGGCAGAAACCTCACTGCTCGTCGAACAGGCTCGTCACCGAACCATCCTCGAACACCTCACGCACCGCACTCGCGATCGTCGGAGCGATCGACAGCACCGTGATCTTGTCCAGATCCCGGCCCAGCTCCCCCGGCGTCGGCAGCGTGTTCGTGAACACGAACTCACTCACCCGCGAGTTCTTCAGCCGGTCCGCCGCCGGACCCGACAGCACACCGTGCGTCGCCGTCACGATGACATCCTCCGCACCGTGCGCGAACAGCGCGTCCGCCGCGGCACAGATCGTGCCACCCGTGTCGATCATGTCGTCCACGAGCACACACACGCGACCCTCGACCTCGCCCACCACCTCGTGGACCGTCACCTGGTTCGCCACGTCCTTGTCACGCCGCTTGTGCACGATCGCCAGCGGCGCACCGAGCCGGTCACACCACCGGTCCGCCACCCGCACCCGGCCCGCGTCCGGCGACACCACCGTCAGCTTCCGCCGGTCCACCTTCCGCCCCACGTAGTCCGCCAGCAGCGGCAGCGCGAACAGATGGTCCACCGGACCGTCGAAGAAGCCCTGGATCTGATCCGTGTGCAGGTCCACCGTCAGAATCCGGTCGGCACCCGCCGTCTTCATCATGTCCGCGATCAGACGCGCCGAAATCGGTTCACGACCCCGGTGCTTCTTGTCCTGCCGCGCGTAACCGTAGAACGGCACGATGACGGTGATCGACCGCGCCGAAGCCCGCTTCAGCGCGTCGATCATGATCAGCTGCTCCATGATCCACTTGTTGATCGGAGCCGTGTGGCTCTGAATCAGGAAGCAGTCCGCACCACGCGCCGACTCCTGGTAACGGACATAGATCTCACCGTTCGCGAAGTCGAAGGCCTTCGTCGGGACGACCCCGACACCCAGCTGCTGGGCGACCTCCTCGGCAAGCTCGGGGTGGGCGCGGCCGGAGAAGAACATCAACTTCTTCTCGCCGGTCGTCTTGATCCCGGTCACAGCACAGTCTCCTCAGAGGTTGTCTCAGCCAGCCGGCTGCTCTACGACCTCTCGGCTGGGCAGGAGAGGCCGAATCAGCTGGTAAGGGTGCGGGGTGCACACGTGCGGATGTGCACTTATCACGGTACGCCGTGTTTGGCGCACACGTTTCCGGTCAGTCCTCGCTCTCGCCCCGCCGGGACACCGCCTCGGCCGCCTTCGCCGCCGCGCTCCCCGGCCGCTTCCGGGCCACCCAGCCCTCGATATTCCGCTGCTGACCACGGGCCACGGCCAGCGAACCCGGCGGCACGTCCTTCGTGATCACCGACCCGGCGGCGGTGTAGGCACCGTCCCCGACCGTGACAGGTGCCACAAACATGTTGTCCGAACCGGTCCGGCAGTGCGACCCGATCGTCGTGTGATGCTTGTCCTGCCCGTCATAGTTCACGAACACGCTCGCCGCGCCGATGTTCGTGTACTCACCGATCGTCGCGTCCCCGACATACGACAGGTGAGGCACCTTCGTGCCCTCCCCGATCGACGCGTTCTTCGTCTCGACGTACGTCCCGATCTTGCCCTTCGCACCCAGCCGGGTACCGGGCCGCAGATACGCGTACGGCCCCACGCTCGCCCCCTCACCGATCCGGGCCCCGTCGGACACCGTGTTGTCCACCCGCGCCCCCGCGCCCACGTGCGTGTCCTTCAGCCGGCTGTTCGGACCGACCTCGGCACCCTCGCCCAGATGCGTGGACCCGGTCAGCTGCGTCCCCGGATGCACCACGGCGTCCCGCTCGAACGTCACCGTCACGTCCACCCAGGTGGTGGCCGGGTCGACCACCGTCACCCCGTCCAGCATCGCCCGCGTCAGCAGCCGGTCGTTCAGGATGCGGCGCGCCTCGGCGAGCTGCACCCGGTTGTTGATCCCCGCGATCTCCCGGTGATCGGCCGCGACCGACGCGCCCACCCGGTGCCCGGCGTCCCGCAGGATCCCGAGCACGTCCGTCAGGTACTCCTCGCCCTGGCTGTTGTCCGTGCGCACCTTCTTCAGCGCGTCCGCCAGCAACTGCCCGTCGAACGCGAACACCCCGCTGTTGATCTCCCGGACCGACCGCTGGGCGTCCGTCGCGTCCTTGTGCTCCACGATCGCCGTGACGGCACCCGTGGCCTCGTCCCGCACGATCCGGCCGTAACCGGTGGCGTCCGGCACCTCGGCGGTGAGCACCGTGACGGCGTTGCCGTCCGCGTGGTGCGCCTCGGTGAGCCGCCGGAGCGTCTCGGCGGTCAGCAGGGGCGTGTCCCCGCACACGACGACGACGGTGCCGTCCACGGCGCCGCCCAGCTCCTCCAGGCCCATCCGCACCGCGTGCCCGGTGCCGTTCTGCTCCGCCTGCACGGCGGTCCTGGTGTCCGGGTCGAGCTCGGCGAGGTGGGCACCGACCTGCTCGCGGGCGTGGCCGACCACGACGACGAGGTTCCGCGGGGTCAGCGCGCGGGCGGCGGCCAGCACATGGCCGACGAGGGAGCGGCCGCAGATCTCGTGCAGGACCTTCGGTGTGGCCGACTTCATACGGGTGCCCTCACCCGCTGCGAGAACGACGACGGCTGCCGGGCGGATGGCACTCACGGGGTTGCCCTTCGGCTGGGGGTGGGTGGGGGTGACAGCCGCAGGATACCGGGGGGTGGGGTGAGGGATATGGGGGCGGGCCCTGACGGTGGTGTCAGAGCCCGGTGATGGTGTGTGCTCCCCTGCCAGGACTCGAACCTGGAACAAATCATCCAAAGTGACCCGTGTTGCCCATTACACCACAGGGGATTACATAAGCCCCCTAAACGGACATTTCTCTAGTCCGTTGAGGTCGCCGCCACTACTATGCCGCACCACCAGCCTTCGATGCGACGGTACAACTCGGCGCCCTTCAGAACTTTGATCACCAAGCAGCCGCGATAGGCGTCCCCGGTGTTCTTGCGGACCGTCTTGGGGTTGTGCTTCTTGAGTGTGGTCTTGTTGAACGAGGAGGCGTCGGCCCCGACAAGGGCGGCCCAGTAGCGTTCGGCTCCCTCCACGTCGGCGTTCTCGTGGATCATCACGTTGAACCGCAGGCGCTCCCGTTCCACTTGGAGCAGGTCGAGCCACGCCAGAAAGACTTCGATCATCCCTGGGTCGCTGTTCACGAAAGTGACGTTCTCCCGGCGGGCGTACGGCTTGTCCTTGCTGCCCTCGGCCCAGTAGAGGCCTACGCCGACCAGGAACAGTTCGCGTTCCGACAACTCGCCGATCGACCGCCTGGCCGTCTCCTTCACCCGGCGTCGTTCCTCGTCCCGGATGCGCAGCTTCTCCTCCCAGCCCCTGCGGGCGATAGCCGCCGCTTCCTCGCGGGTTCGCCGCCGCTCCGGCCTCGGCAGATCCCGCACCCACAGGGAGATGGAACTCTTCGAGCACCCCAGCTCCGCCTGGATGCGGTCGTACGTCCAGCCCTGGAGCCGCAATTCGCGCGCCCGGTCCCGCAGGTCGTCCTTGGCGTTGGGGCGCTTCGTCCACTCGGGCGGTGGCTCGCCCTCCAGGAGGCGGTTGAGGATGTCGTTGTTGTCGACGTGCAGCCGGTCGCGGATCTGCCGGCGGCTCAGCCCCTCCCGCCGCAACGCCACCGCCCGTTCCCGCAGTCCCTCGAAGTCGGCGTATTTGCCGTACGTCTGTGCCATGGACATACCGTCCGGCCGGAATGAAGGGTTCCGGGGTCGAACGGGTGAGGTTCGCCAGTTCGAGGGATAGGGGGAGGTTTCGAAGGTGTTCGGTTACGGAGTGTGGTGTGTGGGGGGAGGAGAAAGTCACCGGAAAAGCCGCACCCCTCGCCCGTAGGCTGGAGGCATGACCACGACGGGGGAAGACCATGCCAGGGCCCTGACCGGCCCGTGGTGGTGGGCGAGGTGGCGCAGCGCGGCGCTGGACGGCGGTCTGGCGCTGCTGTCCGCGGCGGAGTGCGCGGTGGAGGGGGTGCCGTTCGCCCGGGAGGCGGGGATACCGGCGTGGGTGGGCGTCGTGTTCGGGCTGATCGCCGGTTCGGTGCTGCTGGTGCGCCGGAAGTGGCCGATCGCCGTGGTGCTGGTGGCGATCGCGGTGACGCCGGCCGAGATGGGCTTCCTGATGGGCGTCGTCGGCCTGTACACGCTGGCGTCGTGTGAGCTGCCGCGCCGGGTGATCGGGGCGTTGTCGGGGATGTCGTTGCTGGGTACGGCGGTGGTGACGTTCGTGCGGGTGCGGCAGGACATGGCGCGCGGGGATCTCACGCTGGGTGACTGGTTCCTGCCGTTCGCGGCGGTGACGACGTCGTTGGGGCTGACGGCTCCGCCGGTGCTGCTGGGGTTGTACGTGGGGGCGCGGCGGCGGTTGATGGAGAGCTTGCGGGAGCGGGCGGATTCGCTGGAGCGGGAGCTTCAGCTGCTCGCGGAGCGGGCGGAGGAGCGGGCCGAGTGGGCGCGTGGGGAGGAGCGGACGCGGATCGCGCGGGAGATGCACGACGTGGTGGCGCACCGGGTGAGTCTGATGGTGGTGCACGCGGCGGCGTTGCAGGCGGTGGCGCGGAAGGATCCGGAGAAGGCGGTGCGGAACGCGGCCCTGGTGGGGGACATGGGGCGGCAGGCGTTGACGGAGTTGCGGGAGATGCTCGGGGTGCTGCGGGCGGGTGAGGGTGCGGTGCGGCGTCCGTCGGGGGTGCCGTTGGCCGCGGTGGGGGAGGCGGCCGAGGCGGCGGCGTCCCGGGCGGCGGAGTCCCGTGCGGCGGTGGAGGCGGGGGCGGTGGCGGAGGGGCCGTGTCTGTCGGAGCTGGAGGAGTTGGTCGGGCAGTCGGCGGCCGCGGGGATGGTGGTGGATCTGTCGGTGGAGGGTCGGGTGCGGTCGTATCCGGCGGAGGTCGAGCAGACGGCGTACCGGGTGGTGCAGGAGGCGTTGACGAACGTCCACAAGCACGCGGCGGGTGCGAAGACGTATGTGCGGTTGGCGCACCGGGTGTCGGAGATCGCGATGCAGGTGGAGAACGAGCCGCCGCCGGAGCTGGCGTCGGCGTCGGCGGCGGGGCTGCCGTCGGGTGGGAACGGTCTGGTGGGGATGCGGGAGCGGGTCGTGGCGCTGGGGGGTGTGTTCGTGTCGGGTCCGACGGACGCGGGCGGGTTCCGGGTGTCGGCGGTGATTCCGGCGGTGTGAGCCCTGGGGGGTGTCTGCCGCGGGGTGGGGTGGTGGTGTGCGCCGTGGGGTGTCTGCCGCGGGTCAGCCGGCGGTGAGGCGTACGGGCTGGATGCCGGTGATGAGGGTGGTCAGGGCGTGGTCGATGTCGGGGCCCGCGTACCAGTCGCCGGTGTGGTCGAGGGTGTAGACGCGGCCTTCGGCGTCGATGGCGAGGAGGGCGGCGGTGTCGGTCTCCTCGCCGAGGGGGCACAGTCGGGTGCCGAGGGCGCGGCCGAGGTCGCCGAGGGTGCGGGCGAGGTGGAGGCCGTGCAGGGGGTCGAGGTGGAGGGCGGCGGGGGCGATCTGGCGGCCGGGTCCGGTGGGGGTGATGGTGAGGCCGCCGAATTCGGCCCAGGCCTCGACGGCGGCGGGGAAGACGGTGTGGCGGTGTCCGGCGGGTGAGGCGTGGGCGCGCAGGGCGTCGGCCCAGATCTCGGCCTGCTTGATGTCCCAGCGTCCGGGTTGCCAGCCGGCGGCGCGCAGGGCGGCGTCGACGGGTACGGGGAAGCGCGTGGTGGAGGTGCGGTCGGGGTGCATCTGCCCTTCGTTCGTCGAGCTTGTCGGGTGGTTGGGGCGCGGTGGGTCAGCCGTCGGCCGCGGTGGGGTCGACGATGCGGACGCCGAAGTGGGCGCTGAGGGCGGTGCAGGCGCGGCAGGGGGCGGCGAAGCGGCCGTGCAGGGGGTCGCCGTCCTCGCGTATGCGGCGGGCGGTGAGTTTGGCGTGTTTGAGGGCTTTGCGGGCTTCGCCGTTGCTCATGGGTCTGCGGGCGGCGCGTTTGCTGCGGGCGGCGTCGGCGGTGGTGAGGTGCCGGGAGATGAGGATGGTCTCGGCGCAGCGGCCGGTGAAGCGGTCGCGTTGGGCGCTGGTGAGGGCGTCGAGGAAGTCCTGGACGAGGGGGTGCAGGGCGGGGGGCTGGTCGCCGCGGGCGGCGGTGCAGGTGAGGGTGGTGCCGCGGACGGAGAGGGCGGCGGCGACGGCGGGCAGGATGCCGTCGCGGCGGTGCCGGAGGGTGGGGGTGGGGGGTGTTTCGGTGCCGCTCCAGTCGATGCGAGGGTCGCCGGCCCGCACGTCGGCACCTCCGGTCTGCACGGTGGTCATGATCGTTTCCCTCCCCTGGGGCATCCCCCCGAAGGACTTAGGGTGCCAAATGCCGTGGCTGGTGGGGAAGCTGGGGCGGTGCGACACGCCCGTTCCGGGGCGTGGCGTGACGGTGGGGTGACGTCTGGTCACGGTGGCGGGCCGGGGTGCGGGTGCGGGTGGGGGAGGTATCGGCGGTCGGGGGGCGTGGGCGGGGGTGTGCGGGGTTGCGGTGGGCCGGTGACCGGGGTTCGCGTACCGCATAGGCTGTCGCCATCCGCGATCGACACCGCCGTTTAGGGCCAGAGAGAACGCCGCAGGGGGCATCCGCCATGACGACAGGTCGGCTCGGGCAGCGAGCCGCGCCGCCGAACGCGGCCTATGCCGGGCAGGTCGTGCACTTTCCGGATCCGGTCCGGGCGGCACGTCACCCGAGAGGGGTACGGGTCGACGAGCGCGGTTACCCCGATTTCTCGCCGTACGCGCGCGTGGCGGTGGAGATCGCCGAGCCGCCGGAGGGCTTCGGGGTCGACGAGTTGCGGCTGACGGACTTCGTGTCGGCGAACGCGGCGCTGGCGGCGTCGGGGCACGAGTTGTGGGACACGGTGCCGAATGTGGCGACGCCCCACGGCTGGACGTGGCATCACGTGGCGGGCACCCGGCGGCTGGAGCTGATCCCGGTGGAGGTGAAGGCGCTGCTGAGGCATCACGGCGGGGTGGCGACGGCGCCGGTGGACCATGGCAAGCGGGGGACGCGGCCGTTGCGGGAGTCGCGGCCGGCGCACTTCGCGCTGCCGAAGTCGGGTGTGGCGGTGACGGAGACGCAGGTGCAGGGGATCGAGGAGGACCTGGGCTATCGGCTGCCCGGCGCCTACCGCTCGTTCCTGAAGGCGGCGGGCGGCTGCGCGCCGGTCGGCACCGCGCTGGACGCGGGGCTGGGGCTGCTGGTGGACCAGCCGTTCTTCACGGTGCGGGACGAGGCTGCGGTCAACGACCTGGTGTATGTGAACAAGTGTCTGCGGGACCACCTGACGAAGGATTACCTCGGGGTGGGGTTCGTGCAGGGCGGGCTGCTCGCGGTGAAGGTGAAGGGCGGGCGGGCCGGTTCGGTGTGGTTCTGCGCGTACGACGATGTGCGGGACGTGGATCCGTCGTGGTCGCCGGCGGAGCGGGTGGAGCGTCTGCTGCTGCCGTGCGGTGACGACTTCGACGCGTTCCTGTCCCGGCTGGCCGGCAGTCCGCCGGAGCTGGAGACGGTGGCCGGTCTGATGGTGGACGGCGGTTTCGTCCGGGCCGTCCCGGTGTCGTCCGGACCGGTGGGGGAGTGAGCTGCACGCGATGGTGACGTACGCGCAGGCGCAGGAGCGCGCCGAGGAGTGGATCAACGGCGACGTGCCCGTGTACCAGCACCGTGAGGTGCGGGTGCGGGAGTTCGAGCTGGGGTTCGTGGTGTGGGGCGAGGACCGGGCGGAGGGTCCGCGTGCGGACGCGGGCGGCCAGCGGCTCGTGATCGCCCGGGACAGCGGGGAGGCCACGCTGTGGCCCGCGCTGCCGGTGGGTGAGGTGATCCGCCGGTACGAGGAGGAGTACGGCCGCGCCGACGAGCCGCGGGAGGCGGTGCCGGCGCCGGCGCGGCTGGACCTGAACCAGACGTCGTTCCTGCTGACTCCTCCGGAGTGGCTGCAGGAGGCGGCGGACAAGCTGGGGCCGGGGGAACGGCGAGCGGGGGATCCGGCGGGTCCGGGGGCTCCGGGTGCGGATGCGCCCGGCGCGGCTCCGGTCTCTTCGGGGGCGGGGGTGCCGGGTCCGGGTGCGGCGGGGTCGGGCGGTGGGCCGGCCGCGGGTGGTACGGCGCCGGGTGCGGCGGCCTCCTCCGGTGGGAGCGGGCCGGCCGAGACGTGGGCCGGGGTGCCGACGGGGGCGGCCGGTGGCGCGCCGGGCGCGCCGGGCGCGTCCGGTGCGGCTCCTTTCGCGGAGGTGCCCGTGGGGGCCACGCCGTGGGCCGGGACCGACACGAACGGGGGGTCCGGTGAGGACGACCGGTCCGTGCCGCTGCCCGCGACGGTGTTCGCGCCGCCGTTGAGCGACCCGGACGACGCGCCGCGCTCCCCGTCGGTGGCGGCGGACGCGCCGACGGCACTGATGTCGGGCGGCAGTCAGTTGCCGCCGACGGCGGTCGCACCGGCGCTGGACGTGCCGGACACCCCGTCCGCTGCCGGTGTGCCCGCCGCCGGTCCGGGCACCGCGCCCCCGCCGGCACCGGGCGCGTCGGCGTACGGCCATCCGCGTCCGCAGGCACCCGCGGCGCCGGCTACGCCCGCGCCGGGCGTACCGCCGTACCCCCCGGCGCAGGGCACCGCGCCCCCGCCGGCACCGGGCGCGTCGGCGTACGGCTATCCGCAGCCCCCGGCGGGTCCGGGTGCGCCGGGGCGGCCTCTTGCGCCGCACGCGGGGGACATCGCGGACGCCGCGACGAGCAAGGCGGCGCCGCCGCCGAAGAAGGGGCGCGGGGGAGTGGGCGCGCCGCCTCCGCCTCCGCCGCCGGGTGTTCCGGGTCTGCCGGGCGCACGCCCGGGCGGTGCGACGCCGCCGCCCGCGCCGGGTGCCCCGGCGGGCGGGTACGTGCCGACCCGGCTGGTGTCGGCGCTCGGGCCGGACGGTCCGCAGGGGCAGTCCGGTGCGGGGAGCGCGGAGGGCGCGCAGGCGCCGGGCGCGCCGAACCCGCCTGCCACGCCGCCGGGCGGTGTGCATCAGGCGGCCACCATGCTGGCCGACCCGGGCCGGCCGGGCGGGGGCGCGCCGCGGCCCCCGGCCGGGGCGGGCGTTCCCGGTCCGCAGGGCGTCCAGGGCGCGCAGGGAGCGGCGGGCGCCCCCGGCATGCCTCCGGTGGCGCCCCAGGCGCCGGGTGCCCCCCAGCCTCCTGGGGCACCGCACGCGCCTCAGGCGCCCCATGCCCCGCACGCGGGCGTCCCGGGCGCTCCCGGGGCCGTGCACCACGCCGAGACCGTGCTTTCCGCGCCCCCCGTGGCCGGTCCGGGCGCCGCTCCCCACGGAGCCGGCCCGAACGCCGCGCCTCCGCCCCCGCCGCCCGCCCCCGGTGTGCCGCCCGGTGCGATGCCGCCGCCGGGTGCGCCCGTGCCGGGGCAGGGGTACGGGTATCCGCAGGGGCAGCCGACGGTGGGCCCCGGCTACCAGGCCGTCCTGCGCTACCGCGCGCAGGATGGTTCCGAGCAGCAGCTGATCCGGCGTTCGGCGCCGGGCGTGCCGCACCCGGAGTGGCAGATCTTCCACGAGCTGCGGGCCATGAACGTGCCGCCGGACCAGGTGCTGGAGCTGCACACCGAGTTGGAGTCGTGCGAGCTGCCGGGTGCCTACTGCGCGCGGATGATCCGCGAGCAGTGGCCGCAGGCGCGGATCACGAGCATCGCGCCGTACGGCACGGACCACGCGGGCCGGCGGCAGGGCATGCACCAGTTGCTGGCGCACCAGGGCGAGTTGCACCAGGTGGCGGACGGTCCCGCGCGGCCGGCGCCGGTGCGGGCGCCGCTGCCGCCGGTGCAGGCCGCGCCGCCGGTGCCGCCGGAGGGGGTCGCGCAGGAGCTGGCGGCGGCGTTCGGGCCGGGGATCTTCCGGTTCGAGCAGCAGGCGGTGTCCCGGCAGGGCGTGCCGCCGATCGTGGCGCACACCCTGGTGGTGGCCGGACTCCCGCTGGACATGGGCCCGTTCTTCTGGGCGCAGGCGCAGCCGGGGCGTCCGGTGCCGACGCTGGCGGAGCTGGCGGCCGAGCGCGGGGTGACGGCGGCGCCGGACGCGGGCTCGTACCTGGTGATGGGCACCGACTTCGGCAAGGCCCTCTGTGTGCAGTACGGGACGGCGAACATCGTGGCCGTTCCGGTGGAGGCGGGTCCGGGCGGTGCGCCGGTGCCGCCGCAGTTCGTGAACACCGGGCTGCCGGAGTTCGCGCGCTGTCTGGCGCTGCTGGGCCGGATGTGGCGCCTGAGGTACGGGCTGAACCAGGAGCAGGCGGGCCGCTGGACCGTCGACTTCCAGGCGCAGCTGGCCGCTCTGGACCCGGCGGCGCTCGGTTCGCCGGAGAGCTGGTGGTCGGTGCTGCTGGAGCAGATGTGGGACGGCCTGCTGTAGCCCCTCCCGCGCGGGAGTGTCCCTCGCCTGCCTGCCGTCGGGCCCCTCACGCGTGCGCGTGAGGGGCCCGGTGTGTTGTCGGCGCCCGGGGCTTCCGCGTCCGCGCGTGGTCTGCGGAGTGTCGGACCATGACCGCTTATGTCCGATCCATCAAGATATGCACGAAATCATTCTGTCGTGTAGGTCCGGTGGAGAGGAGTCCCAGGGTGAGCAGCGCGTCGATGCCGCCGCACGGCTTCGCGACCGTCCGGGGGCGCGGCTACCGCCCCGACCAGGTCGACGCCTGCCTGGAGGCGCTGTCCGGGGACCGGGACGCCGCCTGGGAACGGGCCGCCCGGCTGACCGTGCTCGCCAAGGACATGGAGGCCGAGGCGGTACGGCTGCGCGAGGCCGTCGCCCAGCTCGTACCGCAGACGTACGAGACGCTGGGGGAGGGCGCGCAGCGGCTGTTCCAGCGGGTGCAGAACGAGGCGGCGGACCTCAGGGAGCGCACCCGGCGCGCGGCCGAGCGGCAGGTCGCGCGGGCCGAGGCGGAGGCCGAGCGGGTCCGCCGGGAGGCCCGGGAGGCGGCGGACGCCGTCCGGGCGGCGGCCGACGAGCACGCGCGGGGACGGATCCTGGCCGCGCGGGCCGAGGCCAACGGCATCCGCGTCGGGGCCCGGCGCGAGGTGCGGACGGCGCGCATGGAGGCGCTCGCGGTGGTGCGCGAGGCGCGGCAGCGCGCCGCCGGGACGCTCGCCGAACACTCCCGGCGCAACGCCGGGCGCTGGGCGGCGGCCGAACGCGAGGAGGCCGAGCGGGCGGCGGAGCTGGACGCCCGGCACGCCGAGCGGGCGGACCGGGCCGACGCGGCGCTGACGGCGGCCGAGCGGGCGCTCCAGGAAGCCGGGAGGTACGCCCGGCGGTGCGAGGAGGAGGCACGCGCGCGTGCCGCCGGGATCGTCGCGGAGGCGCGGGTGCGCGAGGAGCGCATCGCCCAGGAGACCGAACGGGTGCTGCGCGAGCACGGTGACACCTGGGACGACGTCCAGGCGCACGTGGACTCGGCGCGCGACCGTCTGATGTCGCTGACCGGCAGGGTGGTCACCGAGTAGCCCGGCCGCCCGTCCCGGTGCGCCGGGTCATTCGGGGAGCACCGGGAACCGCCGGGGCGCCACCAGCAGCAGCACCACGAACGCCAGGGCCGCCGCGCACGCCGCGCCGAGGTAGACGGCGTGGACCGCGTCGGCGATGGCCCGCCGGGTCGACTCCGGGGCCGTGCCGGCGTCCAGCGCGCGGGTGACGGAGTCCAGGTCGCCGGCCCCGCCGAGCCGTGTGGCCAGCACCCCGTTGGCGATGGCGCCGAACAGGGACGCGCCGAGGGTCTGGCCGGTCTGCCGGCAGAACAGCACCGAGGCGGTCGTGGTGCCCCGCTCCGACCAGCCCACCGTCGACTGCACCCCGACGATCAGCGGCAGCTGGAACAGGCCCAGCGCGCCGCCGAGCAGCAGCATCAGCAGCGTCGGCTGCCACCAGGACCCGGGGTAGGGCAGGAACGGAAAGACGCTGAGGACGAGCGCGCCGAGGCCGATGCCGAGCAGCGCGGTGTCCCGGAAGCCGATGCGCCGGTAGACGTGCTGGCTGAGCGCGGCGGACACCGGCCAGCTGAGCGTCCACACCGACAGCACGAACCCGGCGGCGACCGGGCCGAGTCCGAGCACCGACTGCGCGTACGTCGGCAGGAACACCGCGGGCGCGACCATCAGCAGCCCGAGTGCGCCGAGCGCCAGGTTGACGGCGGCGATCGTGCGGCGCCGCCACACCCATCCCGGGATGATGGGCTCCGCGGCCCGCCGCTCCACCGCGACCACCACGGCGACCAGGGCGAGGCCCGCGCCGAACAGGGCCAGCGACGGGGCCGACAGCCACGGCCAGGCGACCCCGCCCTGCACCAGCGCGGTCAGCAGCACCCCGCCGCACGCGAACACCGCGAGCGCGCCGGCCCAGTCCACGCGGGCGCGGCGGGCGGTCTCCCGCTCCGGCTCGTGCAGGTGACGCACGATCAGCCACAGGGCGGCGGCGCCGATCGGCAGGTTGATCAGGAAGATCCAGCGCCAGTCGGCGTAGGCGGCGAGCACTCCGCCGAGTCCGGGGCCGGCGACCGCGGAGACCGCCCAGACCGTGGACAGCCGGGACTGGATCTTCGGTCGCTGGGCCAGCGGGTAAAGGTCGGCGGCGAGTGTCTGTATGGTGCCTTGCAACGCCCCGCCCCCCAGGCCCTGGACGATGCGGAACGCGATCAGCGCGGCCATGTTCCAGGCCGTCGCGCACAGCAGCGAGCCCGCCAGGAACACGGCCGCGCCCACCACCAGCACCGGTTTGCGGCCGAAGGTGTCGGAGAGCTTGCCGTAGACGGGGAGCGTGACGGTGACGGCGAGCAGGTAGCCGGAGAACAGCCAGGAGAAGACGGAGAACCCGCCGAGGTCGCCGACGATCTGCGGTACGGCCGTGGAGACGACGGTGGAGTCGAGCGCGGCCAGGGCCATCGCCAGCATCAGCGCGGCCACCACCGCCCCCCGCCGTCGTTCCCCCTGGCCCCGGGCCGTGCCGCCGCGTATCGCGGGTGTCGTACTCCCCACCGTGGATCCCCTCCCCTGCTTCCCGTCGGAAGCTACCCAGGTGCCCCCTGCACCTATGTGTGGGACGACAGCTTTCCACGGCGGGCCGTCCGGGGCCCGGCGCGGCGAAGGGCGGAGGCCGGGCGCGCCGAAGGGTGGAGGAACCCCCGGGATGACTCCACCCGGCGGTGGAGTCCCCCTAGGGGTTCCTCCGTACCCCGGCTCGGGGAGGGGTCGTCCCGGCGGAGGAGGAGCCGGGGCGGGCGCGGTCCTTAACCTGGTCCTACGCCGTCGGGGGGCGGCGGACCGCACCGGCGGGGGTGGGGTTTTCCCCCCGGAAAGAGGGGGCTCCGCACCAGCGCGCGATGCCCTCGCCGACCGCGAGACTCATCGGCGTAGCCAAGACGACGCACCGGCACCACGGGTGCCGCGCACCGACCTGTCGACCGATATAGGAGACATACCGTGACATCGGCTGTGACCATTCCCAGGCACGGGGGTACTGGAGGGCGTACGGCCGTCGCGGCGCGGGCGCGGCAGGTCGTGAAGGCGTACGGGTCGGGGGAGACCCGCGTCGTCGCGCTGAACAGCGTCGACGTGGACATCGCCCGCGGGCGGTTCACCGCGATCATGGGCCCCTCCGGGTCCGGCAAGTCGACCCTGATGCACTGCCTCGCCGGGCTGGACACGGTGACGAGCGGTCAGATCTACCTGGACGAGACCGAGATCACCGGCCTGAAGGACAAGAAGCTGACCCAGCTGCGCCGGGACCGCATCGGCTTTATCTTCCAGGCGTTCAACCTGCTGCCCACGCTGAACGCCGTCGAGAACATCACGCTGCCCATGGACATCGCCGGCCGCAAGCCCGACCGGGCCTGGCTGGACCGGGTGGTGGAGACCGTCGGGCTCGCCGGGCGCCTCAAGCACCGCCCCACCCAGCTCTCCGGCGGCCAGCAGCAGCGCGTCGCCGTGGCCCGCGCCCTCGCCGCCCGCCCGGAGATCATCTTCGGGGACGAGCCGACCGGAAACCTCGACTCGCGCGCGGGCGCCGAGGTGCTGGGCTTCCTGCGCCGCTCGGTGGACGAACTCGGCCAGACCATCGTCATGGTCACCCACGACCCGGTGGCCGCCTCCTACGCCGACCGCGTGCTCTACCTCGCCGACGGCCGCATCGTCGACGAGATGTACCAGCCGACGGCCGAACAGGTCCTGGACCGCATGAAGGACTTCGACGCCCGGGGGCGTACCTCGTGACCGTCCTGAAGACCTCGATGCGCAACTTCCTCGCGCACAAGGGACGCATGGCGCTGTCGGCGGTCGCCGTGCTGCTGTCGGTGGCGTTCGTGTGCGGCACCCTGGTGTTCACCGACACGATGAACACCACCTTCGACAAGCTGTTCCAGGCCACGGCCTCCGACGTCCAGGTCGGCGCCAAGAGCGCCTCCGACACCGGGGAGACCACCTCCCGCACCGGCAAGCCGCCGGTCCTGCGGGCCTCCGTCGTCGGCAAGGTCCGCGGCGCCCGGGGCGTGAAGTCGGCCGAGGGCACGGTCTTCTCCACCTCGGTGACCGTCGTCGACGCGGGCAAGGACAAGCTGTCGCCCGGCAACGGCGGGCCCACCATCGTCGGCAGCTGGAACGGCAACGACGCCCGCACCATGGAGATCACCTCCGGCACCGCGCCCAAGGGCCCGGACCAGGTGATGGTCGACGCCGACACCGCCGACCGGCACGGCCTGAAGCGCGGCGACGACATCGGCCTGATCACGGCCGTCGGCACGCACCACGCGCGCGTGTCCGGCATCGCCGCCTTCAAGGTCACCAACCCCGGCGCGGCGATCTTCTACCTGGACACCCGGACCGCCCAGCGGACCCTCGTCGGCCGCACCGGTGTCTACACCACCGTCAACGTCACCGCCGACCGGGGCGTGAGCGACGAGCAGCTGAAGAAGAACGTCGTCGCCGCCCTCGGGCACGACTACAAGGTGCAGACCGCCAAGGAGGTCGCCGACGCCAACCAGAAGCAGGTCCAGAGCTTCCTGAACGTCATGAAGTACGCGATGCTCGGCTTCGCCGGGATCGCCTTCCTGGTCGGCATCTTCCTGATCATCAACACCTTCTCCATGCTGGTCGCCCAGCGCACCCGGGAGATCGGCCTGCTGCGCGCCATCGGCTCCTCCCGCCGGCAGGTCAACCGGTCGGTGCTGGTCGAGGCGCTGCTGCTCGGCGTGTTCGGCTCCGTGCTCGGCGTCGGCGCGGGCGTCGGCCTCGCCGTCGGCCTGATGAAGCTCATGGGGCGGATGGACATGAAGCTGTCCACCGACGACCTGACGGTGGCCTGGACCACCCCCGCCCTCGGCCTGCTCCTCGGCGTGGTCGTCACCGTCCTCGCCGCCTACCTGCCCGCCCGGCGCGCCGGCAAGGTCTCCCCGATGGCCGCCCTGCGCGACGCCGGCGCCCCCTCCGACGCCCGCTCCGGTGCCGTCCGCGCCGCCCTCGGCCTGCTGCTGACCGCCGCCGGCGCCTGGAGCCTGTACGTCGCCGCCACCACCGAGAAGGCCAAGACCGGCTCCGGCTGGCTGGGCCTGGGCGTGCTGCTCACCCTGATCGGCTTCGTCGTCGTCGGCCCGCTGCTCGCCGGCGCCCTGGTCCGCGTCCTCGGCGCGGTCCTGCTGCGGATCTTCGGGCCCGTCGGCCGGATGGCCGAGCGCAACGCGCTGCGCAACCCGCGCCGCACCGGCGCCACCGGCGCCGCCCTGATGATCGGCCTGGCCCTCGTGGCCTGCCTGTCCGTGGTCGGCTCCTCCATGGTGGCCTCCGCCACCGACCAGCTGGACAAGACCGTCGGCACCGACTTCATCGTCCAGGACGACAACGGGCAGGTCATCACCAAGCAGGCGGTCCAGGCCGTCAAGGACACCCCGGGCCTGGCCCGGGTCACCGAGTACAAGCTCCTGGACGCGGCCCTGACCACGCCGGACGGCCGTACCACCAGGAACGAGACGATCAACGCGGCCGACCCGACGTACGCCCGGGACGTGCGCACCGAGACCGTCGCCGGCAGCCTCGCCGACGCCTACCGGCCGGACTCGATGTCCGTCTTCGAGGGCTTCGCCGCGGACCACGGCATCAAGCTCGGCTCCACGGTCGCCGTCCGCTTCAAGGACGGCGGGACGGCGAAGCTGACCGTCCGCGCGATCACCAGCGACGAGGTCGTCGTCGACAAGGGCGCGATGTACGCCTCCATCGCCACGGTCGCCAAGTACGTCCCCGCCGACCGGATGCCGCTGGACGACCTGGTGTTCGCCACGGCGAAGGACGGCCAGGAGGACGCCGCCTACCAGGCGCTGAAGTCGGCGCTGCACGAGTTCCCGCAGTACACCGTGCGTGACCAGACCGACTACAAGCAGGAACTGAAGGACCAGATCGGCCAGCTGCTGAACATGATCTACGGCCTGCTGGCGCTGGCGATCATCGTCGCGGTCCTCGGCGTGGTGAACACCCTGGCGCTGTCCGTGGTCGAGCGGACCCGGGAGATCGGCCTCATGCGGGCCGTCGGCCTCTCCCGCCGCCAGCTGCGCCGCATGATCCGCCTGGAGTCCGTGGTGATCGCCGTCTTCGGCGCCCTGCTCGGCCTCGGCCTCGGCATGGGCTGGGGTGCCACCGCGCAGAAGCTCCTCGCCCTGGAGGGCCTGACCGTCCTGGACATTCCCTGGCCGACGATCGCCGGGGTGTTCATCGGGTCCGCCTTCGTGGGCCTGTTCGCCGCCCTGGTCCCGGCGTTCCGGGCCGCCCGGATGAACGTGCTGAACGCGATCGCGACCGACTAGCCGCACCGGCCCGGCCCCCGCGCACGGGACCGGGCCGCGTCCGCCGGTGTGCCTCGGCACGGACGCCTTCCACACCC